>DATHZY010000058.1:0-8676 GCA_035458325.1 Saprospiraceae bacterium
TAAATTTGGATAATGTAGCCCCGGGGAGAATTCCAATCAACATAGGTCTGCCTATGCGCATCCTTTCCTTATACAAGGCTATAAAACCAATCGCCAATGAAATTCACATATCCGAATAGCATGTTGATCCTGTGCTTCCTGACACCAATCTTAGGATGCATTCATAATACTGCCACACCTGCTGCATCAAGCAATGAAAAGCAAACTATAGGGACCAGGCCAAAAATTGAATATTATGTAGATACCAATGCTGATGGGCTATTTGAAAAAATAGAACCAGAACCAGAACCTGTCCCGTTCCAGGGTCAGGACGAATTCAGGATAACATTGTCAAGGAATTTTAAATATCCGGCTTCAGCGCGCGAACAAGGAATAGCAGGATTTGTCGTATTAGATATATTGGTAGATGAGTTGGGTTTTGTCAAGGATGTCGCCGTTAAAAAAAGCCTTACTCCTGAATGCGACGAGGTAGTAAAAACTGCTTTCATCACGGCAACGGCCAATGGATATGCAACCCTTACGTGGGATTCCACCTTCGTAGAATACAGGATGGATTACCCTTTTGGGTTTTATTTACAATAACGATTGACAGGCCAAAAAATACAATCTTAACCCTAAACAACCCACCAACCGGGGCAACACGAAGTGAAATCATATTCTTGTATTTGAATGAAAACGCCCAGGCACAGATCAGATGATTTACCAGACCTTTGAACCCCACCAGGACCTCGCGCCCCTGATCAAATGTTATTGGACGCTCGAAAGTCCGAAGGCAGACTCACCCGGAAAACAAACCATTGTCCCTGACGGATGCATAGAGATGATTTTTCATTATGGGGACCCTTACCTTCAATATACAAGTCAGGACCAGCAATTCCTTCAGCCCGCATGTTTTGTCATCGGACAACTCACCCGGCCACTTGAAATAGAACCCACAGGAGCAACGGGAATATTCTCTGTTCGTTTCCATCCCGATGGATTTTTACCCTGGGCCACGAGGCCGATCAAGGAAATGGAAAATACACCTGTATCCCTGGAAATGATGTTTGGGCAAGCAGGTCAGTTGATCGGAGAACGCGTGATTCACGCCACTTCAACCGAACAGCGCATCGAACTTATCGAGGCTTTTCTTATCCATACCATGATGGAGATTGCAGTCACTGACCGTATTGTAAAATCGGCTGTGGATATGCTGCTGACCGCCAATGGCCAGCTCTCTGTTCAATCACTATCCCGGCAGACCCATATCAACCGCAGACAACTGGAGCGCAGGTTTTCTTCGGCCATTGGCCTGAGCCCAAAACAATTGGCCAAAACCATCCGGTTTATTACCACACTGAGAATGTTGCTCGAAAATCCATCTACAAGCTTTACGACCTTGGCCTATGCCAATGACTATTATGACCAGGCGCATTTCAACAAGGACTTTAAATCGCTGACAGGACTCACCCCCGGGGAGTTTTATAAAGACAACCTGAGGATGTCTGCTCTCTTCTATAGCCAGGAATAGCCTTGTCGCATTTTTACTATTCCGGTTTTCCCTTCCATCATTACCTTGCGCCCAACATATAGCTCATTCACTATGGACAACCTTACAAAACCCAGACACATCCTTTGGCTGATCTCCATCAACCGGAAAGACCTAAGTACAGTATTAAAACTTATTTGCTCCGTGGCCGTCATGATGGTATTGACAGGATGGTCGATGGTTCAGACCAATAACTTAAAGAAGGCAGCATGGCTCCTGGGCACATGGGCAAACCAATCACCAAGAGGAATCATCTACGAATCGTGGAGCAGCCTGAATGACCAGGCATTTTCCGGCAAAAGCTATACCCTCAGGCAGCAGGACACGATTCTTTTCGAGACGATCCAATTGGTCATGACAGACGATGGCCTGGACTATATCCCGACCGTCCAGGGCATGAATGGGGGAATGCCCGTGCGATTTACCAGCACAACTATTACGGATACACAAATGATATTTGAGAACCCCACCCATGACTTTCCACAAGTCATTCGCTACACCCTCATCCATCCGGATTCGTTAGTGGCAGAAATATCCGGCATCACCGGTGGTCAGCAACAGAAGCAAACCTTCCCGATGAAAAGGGTGAAATAGAAAGCAACCCTGTAACCAGCCGCATTCGCCGCGGCTTCATCGCCGGATCAATTCCATTGAAAAACGGGTTGGTCGTTTACGCAGAAATGATTATCTTGAAAAGCATTTTCGAATCAAAAGAAATCATCCCGGAAGGCTGAATATTGCTTTTGATCAATGTATTTCAACTATTAGGTCAACCGAAGTTTATGAAACCTCTGCTTTACCTCACCATCACCCTGGCACTTACACTGCCGGCCTACGCCCAGTCCTCCTGGTTTCCCGGTGGGGCGAAATGGTATTATCAATATGGCTCCATGCTTGGTCAAGGCATGACCACCCTGGAAGTCATGGATGAAGATACCGTTATAGGTACCTGGACCTATCGGAAACTGCTATCAACCACCATTAGTGAATTTTTAGGATCCCCTGATACGATCACTGAGACCATGTATATCCGTGAAGATAACCAGGTCGTGTATGGTCATGACCACTTTATGAACGGTGTATTCCTCTATGATTTCAATGCTGCTCCCGGGGATACCCTTCCCATGTCTTTTGGCGGACTGAGCCCGGAACCATTTGTAGTTGATTCGATCGGAGATATAGAAATCAATGGGCACATGCTGGCATTCCAGGATATCCGGTTCCCCAATCTCTATGCGCCGGGCGAGTATTATGAAATGCGAGTCATGGAAAGAATTGGATCCAATAATTCCCACCTGTTTCACCATCGCACCGTCATCCAGCCTTTTGACGCCCCTTCCTATCACCTGCGATGCTATGAGGATGATGAGCTTGGCTTGATCCGATTGACAGACGACAGTGGTCCTTGCGATCTGCTGGAAGGCACCACCGCCACATCAGAAAGCACTGGAGCAAACATCTCCATCTTTCCGAATCCAGCTTATGATGTGGTGTATGTACAAAGCACTCATCAGGACCTCGATCAATTGGCCATAGTGGATATGCTGGGTTCGATCAGGATTAAATCGAAAGTCATCTATCAATCCTCATCCCAAATCGATGTTAGCGATCTCGGATCCGGCTTGTACTATATCCTAGGGTTCTCGAGTAACGGTGAAATCCTTTTTACCAAACTGATTACAAAATCAAATTATTGATCAACTAGCTATTCGGTCCGAATACATTTGGCTAAATAGCAGGTGACCCTCCTGCTACCATACCTGACTTATCCCTCCTACCCATGTGAGAATTCTATAATTCTAATCAAGAATTCTATAACGGTTTGCGCAATGGAATATCTCAAATTGTGTCCTTGATTTTGCTCTCCAACACTATAGTTTAACGTTGTTCACACCACGGAGACAAGAGTGAAAATGCTTTGACATTACACCATGTGGAAGGGAAAAGGTACGGACAGGACGCGTCTTGTCCGTACCTTTTCCTTTTTACATGGTAGCTAGAGTTGGAGCGATTAAACTATCCTATAAAATACAATTTCCTGCCATGAAAACATTTCGCTTAAACAAGTTAACACTCACCGTATTGCTGATCGCCGGCGTTATTATCATTACCGCCCAGGTAGCTGACAAACAAACAACGAAAAGGGAATCCAGCTATACCTCGGTGATAGAAGAGCCACTTAAAGATGTCATAGCAAAGGACAAGTCTGCGAGAGCCTCCATTATGAAACGCCAGCGGGCATTACTTGCGGAACGTTATGATACGACCACAAGGACCACCACGGAGGTCACCATGTCCAGAGGCAAGCCATTGCCAGTAGGTCCAACCGCCAGACTAAAGGGTGTCAACTGGGATCAACTTGCAGAGATGACCCCTGAAGAAATCCGGCAGAAAAATATATTTCCATATTTACCGCTGCCGCATCCAAATCATCCGGTTGGTGGCATGATCTTTCCACAAATGGTGATTGATACCTTATCGCGGTTACAACGTTTCGATCTCGATTTTGATATACCTGAACACTTTCTTCCTGAATTTCCTCCGGCTGTGTTTTTAACTACGCACAAAGACCTGGGTGACGTTTCGCAAGGGAAGGTGATTACCGTGGAAAATTACTACGACCTGTTTAACGGACTGCTCAATCCAAAGCAAATCGAAGGTCTACGTCTTCTCGTGACCCAGTTTCCCCAGCAGCAATTTAATAATACAGCTGATCGTAAAACTGAAAAACCGAGTCTGGGCGTATCATGCCTCGACTGTCATGTCAATGGCCATACCTCCGGTGCGGCTCATTTAGTGGGTGATATCCGTCCGCAAGCCAATCGTAACCGTATCGAAACCCCAAGTCTCCGCGGCGTGAATATTCAACGTTTATTTGGTTCTCAGCGCGCCTTGAAGTCCGTAGAAGACTTTACTGAATTTGAACAGCGCGCAGCTTATTTTGATGGAGATCACTTAACCGCCGCCAAGAAAGGGGTAAATCCTCTTGAACGTGGTAGCCAGGTTCAATTCATGTCAGAGTTCCAGGCATTACTTGATTTTCCGCCTGCACCAAAACTTGACATATTTGGCAAGCTGATTCCAGGAAAGGCTACCGCATCCGAGTTAAGAGGTGAAATCCTCTTTTCAGGGAAGGCGAAATGTGCAAGCTGTCATACACCACCATACTACACCGATAACCTCATGCATGATCTGCAAGTGGAACGATTCTATTCTCCACAAACCATCAATGGACAGTTTATACGTGCGGAAGGTCCGATGAAGACTTTTGTATTGCGGGGAATCAAGGACTCCCCACCCTATTTGCATGATGGCAGACTATTGACCCTGGAAGATGTGGTTGAATTTTTTAACCTGATCGATCAAACAAAACTCACGAGTGAAGAGAAAAAGGACCTTGTTGCTTTTCTAAGACAATTGTAATACGTATCTTCATGATGACCGCGGCACTCATTCCGCAGCATGATCTTTTGACAATCCAGGCCACTCAGTATATCTCTGATATCCTGACCAATAGCCGCCTGGACAACCATGTATAATTTCTTCATCCAATGATTAAAACATGATATATCGACTTTATATCTTCATTGCGATCCTCATCGGCGGATGCAATTCCCGTGTACCGGAAACCAAGGTCGAAGAAAAGACCGATACAGTGACGGTTGAAAAAGAAATCCCCACCCCGCCAGCCAACTTAAAAGCATATGCCAATGCTCGGTTTAAAGATGTGACCGTGGAAAAAACAGGTGACCACACCTTCAAGATCAACGGGAAAGCGCAAGTATTTGAAGCCACCATCAGTTGGGTTGTAGAGGATGGCCATGATGAGTTGTTAAAGGGCTTTGTTACGGCCGATATGGGCGCTCCTGAATGGGGGAATTTCAGCTTTACAGTGGATGCCGCTAAAAAGCGTGAGAATTCAACCCTGACCCTCATCCTCTTTGAGTCCAGTGCAAAAGATGGAAGCCGCCAGCATGAATTGCCGATACTTCTTTACTAACGCTCAGGCAATACCTCTCTACTCCACCATCACCTTGCCCAGGATACGATAACCCGCACCAGTCAAAGTGACTACATACATGCCCGAGGGCCCTTCAAAAGGCACCACCACCTTCTCCTCGCCTCGATACAGCGTCGTGTACACCTCTCGTCCCTGTAAGTCAGACACCGTAATCACACCACTTCCAATCTGTAGTCCAGGTTCAATAACAAAATGGTCGCTGGCAGGATTAGGATATAATTTCAGATCGGTAAGGAGCCGGACATCCTTCGTGCCTACGATGATCACATTGAAACAAGCTGAAGTATCAACACAGTCACCTGAAGTAACAATCACCGCATAGTTCCCTGTAGTGACGGGAGCAAACTGTTGTTCGGTCGCCCCATCGATGGGTTGGTCAGCGTTATCACAATCGATCCACTGGTAGGTGGCACCCGCCATATCAGCCGTCAGGAGTGTTTCATCCTGCGTGACGCCAGCATCAATCGTAATGATCGAAAGATCAATAGTCATGAAACTATCGCAACCGGCTTGATTGGTGATGGTATCAAGGTATATCCCTGACTCCGTCCACACATAGTTAGTACTCGGGGAGACATAGCTATCACAAGCAGTTAGCGCCAAATCAGCAGTTGTGTTGAAATGAATCGTCAGGTTGACTGTCACCACGCTGTCACATTCACCCGCGGTATCAAAAATTTCCTGATAGACGCCTGATTCGGTCCATGTCTGTGTACCACCTGGCAAGGTGTATCTGTCACAAGCTTCGATGGTCAGTTCCGATGAAGGGGTGATGTTTATTGTCAGGTTGACTGTCACTACACTATCGCAGCCAATGGCATTGGGGATGGTGTCCTGATAAACTCCGGATTCAGTCCACGTCTCTTCACCATCAGGAGATAAGTAGCTATCACAAACTGTTGTATCCAATGTAGAGGCGGTGCTGTGATAAATGGTCAGGTTATATGTGACAATGCTATCGCATGCACCTCCAACAGGTATATATTCATAGTAGATTCCGGATTCAGTCCAGGTCGATGCACCACTTGGTGATGTATAACTGTCACAGGCTTCAGCCGTAATCTCAGACTGAGGACTAATGCTGATCGTGAGGTTGACTGTCACCACGCTATCGCATCCTACCGTATTAGGAATGGTATCCACATAGATACCAGATTCAGTCCACGTCTGGGTACCTCCGGATAGACTAAAACTGTCACAGGCCTCAACGGTAATCTCTGAAGTGGAAGGAGAAAGAATGTTCAATATGATCGTCATAAAACTATCGCACCCCGCAGCGGTCGGAATGGTATCAAGATATATTCCTGAAACTGTCCACACCTCTGTGCCATCCGGAGATACATAACTTTCACATGCAGTCACTTCAATCTCTACGGTATCACTATGGTTAATTGTCAGATTGACCGTGATGATACTATCGCATTCGCCGGGCAGTGGAACGATCTCCTGGTAAATACCTGATTCTGTCCAGACCTGTGCACCAGTCGGTGATATATAACTGTCACATGCTTCAGCAATAATCTCTGAAGAAGGACTGATGTTGATAGTCAGATTGACCGTTACGATACTGTCACATCCAACCGCATTGGGCAGTGTGTCCTGGTAGACACCGGACTCCGTCCAGGTCTGCGTGCCCCCAGGAAGGCTATAAGTGTCGCATGCTGTGACGGTGATTTCAGAAGAGCTGCTATGGAGGATGGTCAGGTTAATCGTCATATTACTATCACATCCTGCCTCATTTGGGATGATATCCTGATATACGCCGGAAGTATTCCATACCTGGCCGCTCGGTGACACCAGGCTATCACATGCAGTCACGTCCAATGTTGATGAGGTACTGAAATTGATTGTCAGATCGATCGTGATGATACTATCACATCCTCCTGCATTGGGAATAGTATCCTGGTAGATGCCGGACTCTGTCCAGATATAAATACCACTCGGCGAGGTAAAACTATCGCATGCTTCAACATTGATCTCAGCCGCAGAGTCATCATGAATGGTGAGTTGTATGGTAATGATACTATCGCAACCTGCCTGATTCAGGATGGTATCCATATAGGTTCCAGATTCGGTCCAGGTCTCTAAGCCATCAGGGGAAACATACGAGTTACAGGATTCCACATTGATCTCTGATTCAGAGCTGTTGATGATTGTTAACTCCACAGTAATGATACTATCGCATCCGATCGCATTGGTCAGCGTGTCAAGGTAAATACCGGATTCATCCCACTTATCCAATCCATCCGGTGAAATGTAACTGTCACATGATGTAACCGAAAAAAATGAAGTTGAACTATTGAGAATCGTCAACTGTATAGTGATAATGCTGTCACACCCTGCGCTATTGATGAGGGTATCGAGGTAAGTGCCTGAAACCGTCCAGATTTCAAGGCCATCCGGAGAGGTATAAGTATCGCAAGCTGTTTCTTCAATTTCAGATGTGCTGCTGTTGACAATTGTCAGGTGCACAGTAATGATGCTGTCACAGCCTCCGAAAAGTACCAGCGTATCAACGTATGTACCTGAAACAGTCCATACCTCAAGGCCATCAGGTGAGGTGTAGCTATCGCATGCTGTTGGGCTAATCTCAGAGGACACCGGATAACAGGGTTTAAGCACAACCAAAAAGGCATCCGTAGCACCAAATGAAGTAAGTGTAGATGTACCTAAACCTGGGTCAAGATCTATAGTCCCTGCAAAGTAACCTGATGTATATACAAAGGCAGAATCACCAACTACCATATCCAGGCTCCGATCTTCGTCTGGTCCACCAAATTGTGCAGCCCATAGGAATTCCCCATCTGCATTTAGTTTTGAAACATACGCATCCAGCTCTCCGGCAGAGGTGAGTATAAAACCTGAACTACCGGGATCAAAATCCGCTGCTTCTGTAAAATATCCTGATGTGTAGATATTGCCAGCCGTATCTGTATCTATGGCATGTGGCTTTTCGAGTCCTGGGCCTCCCATTTGCCTGGCCATGATAAATGTGCCATCGGCATCCAGTACTGAAATGAAAATATCTTCTGCACCAAAACTGGTGAGTTCATCCAAATCAACACCCGGATCAAAATCAGCAGTGCCCTGAAAAAATCCTGCCGTGTAGACCCGTCCTGCTGCATCT
>DATHZY010000059.1:0-3195 GCA_035458325.1 Saprospiraceae bacterium
GGAAATATCGCCTGAGTAGCTTTATACTTCGAGGTTACTCGCTGAGCTTTGCTAAATAATTGGTCTCAGGATTCCAGGCCAGATAGCCGGATATACTGAGGAGTTCGACATATTCAGCAGCGATGTCCTGTGCCAATTCCAATTGATATAGCACCAGTTTTTGCTGTGCTATTTGTAATTCCACTACTTCCAAAGGTGTAATATGCGCCATCAAAGTGGGGTTTGAAAGCATTTGACTAATTAAACTGTTTTCCAGTCTCTCACCCGCAAGATCATATTCCTTGAAGAGACTCTCCAAAATAGCAATCTGTCGCTTCCATGCCTCGTCACGGTCTCCCTGGGCTTCATCTGCTTTTGCCTGGCTTTCCTCCAGATCCAGCAGTGCATCTGCTTTACGATATCGATTGTTCGCTGTAATCGGAACAAGTAATCCAAGCCGGAATGCAAAGTTGTTGAAGGTGTTAAACTTATTTGGACGTTCGAGGTAAAGTGGTCGCTGGTAGCCAAGCGACACAAAATCCAGGATCTGTCGGTTTTGGGCAGAGGCATACCCAAGGGCAGCGGAATCCAGTTGTACTTCAGCCGATAGCGCGAGCTGGGCTGGATGGGATACATAGCCCGAGGTCTTCAAAGTTGTAAATAGTAATTGTAAGTCTTCTATAGAAGCCAGCCGCTCCAGGCTGAGTGATGCAAAGTTGCCCGAGTAGTATTCAATGTCGAGTTTCGCGCGCCTCAAATCCTCTTCCGTCTCTTTGATATCCAGCATCACACGATTACGATCTTCTTCGACGTCAAGGATCCTGCTTACTTTAATTTCGAGTATGCCGGTGGCAAGCATCTGTTTAATGATCTCATGCTCATATAGGAGAAGTGAATCCAGTCGTTTCAAACCCTCCAGTTTTGGCATTGTATAAGCGTACTCAGATAATACTTCATACCGATCGACGAGTGCCGTATGGGAGATAACGGCTTGTCCTGTGGTCAGGGTTTGCAATCTCGCAGATTTGATATTCTTCTGCTGGCGGCGAACAGCAAAATCATTAAAACTGACCTGAAGCCGAAGATCATCTTCATTTCGCAGGTAACCATAAATGGTGTCACCTAATAAACTTCCATTGAAACCGATACGAAGGGCGATTTCCTTGACTAACGGATCATGCATCTTGAGATCATCGGCCAGGTCTCTGATGGATTGATAACGTAAGACATTTTGATCATTTGAAGAAGTGCCCAGCACATCTTCTAAACTGATAACCTGCGCCTCAGATGACCATCCTGCAGATAAAAGCACAAGTAGGATCAGGTGCCGCAGGTTATTGAGCATGTGGTAAGGTGATATTCACTTTTTCAGAAATATAAAATGAATTTGTATCCGGGAGGGTGATATACACCTCTCTGCCCCACGATCTCAGGTCAATGAACTTACGGAGACGAAGTGGAAGTTCTGTCATTTTAGGATTGACACCGACGATGAGCCCGCTGGCCACGATTCCTGGCCGATTAAAGGAGGCCATTTGCACATGACTGCCGATCGATAAAGGCACTTCATTGGTCTCATGAATAAATCCAATGATCTTGTTGGGGGCATGCGGGTTGATCTTCACCAGATCTTTGTGCGCGGGGATCATGGCATTGACACTAAAATAAACGTCTTCGATATACCCATTGATGGGACTGATCAGCACCAGTCTTTCCCGTTCATTGCCTATCATCGACAATTCACCTTTCAGTTTATTTGCCTTCACAGCTGCGATCTCTTCTGTTCCGTTGATCTTAGCTGTAAGTACGAGCAATTCTTCTTCTGCCTGGCGCTTGAGATCTTCCATTTGTTTTTGCAAGCCTTCAATACGTTCCTTGGTTACTCTATTCTCCTGCGGAGTGGTGCTGCCATACAGATTTCCTCTATATGCCATCATAATGGAATCTTCGGTGCGTAGTAATTTTATATCAATCGCCAGTTCACGTAATTCAACATTTAACCTTGCTTGCACTACTTCCCTTTCCTTTTCTAAAACGGCCCGTTCGGCTGCACGTTCGGTTTCATTGGCGAGCATTTCCCGCTGCCGCACATATTCATTTTCATCGAGTTGTGCGCGGTGAAAAATGGCGAGAGTATCGCCCGCATTCACTTTATCACCCGCTTTTATAAAAACGTCACGAACGGAGAGGTCATGATCAAAATTTAAAATACGTGGTTCTGTTTCCGCTATGCCGAAAAATGTATTGCCTTGCCTTCCCTGGAAATCCCTCGCAATCCACAGGCAGGCGAGTATCGTCGCAGGGAAAAGAATATAAAGCACATTGAATTTCATAATAGCCTGCTTCCTGCGGGGATTAATCAAGTATTGCATTTTCTGTTACGATCTGTTTGGTCAACCGCCGGACGGTAAGTCCAGCGGACTCAAGGGCACCGACCAGTTGCAGGTGACTGCTTTCATCAAATAACAGGATATGGTATTCCCTTTCATGGGTTTGATCTTCTGCACCCCTTCCAGGGTCTGAACGCATATCCATCAGGGTGATGCGCCGACAAAATCGCGCCAGCACTTCATCCATTGCTTGTATTCGCTGCGGATTATCGATCCGGATCCGCAGTTCCCAGATCACGTGACTCCCCATGTGGAATGGAGTGAATTTCAGGCATACCCCAACAAAACAAAACATGGCTGTGCCCACGATGGCAATCATAAATACATAGGACCCACATGCAATACCGGTCCCCAGGGCTGCAAACATGAAAATGATGTCACGGGGATCCCGAAAGGTGGTCCTGAAGTTGATGATCGTCAACGCTCCCAGGATGCCTAACCCCGAGGCAACGTTATCTCCAATACTTTGCAGGATCATGGTTGCAATCAATGAACTGAGGATCAGGGACTGGATATAATTACCGGTGCGCAGTGTGGAAGGGCTGGTGAGCCAATACACAAAGGCGATCAGGGATGAACACAAAAACGCCAGGAGAAAAGTAAACAGAACCATCTCGAACGTGGGGTTCTGGATCTTGGCATACTGCGAAAAGAAATCCTGCATAAGGGTGAGGTGTGATCTGAAATGTAAACCGAATGTAAAACAAAGAGCCGGAAATGCGCACTTTGTACTTCCATTCGGTCTAAAATTTTAATTGGCTATTCCTTTAATGCCGGAATTCAAGGGAAAGGAGGGACTATACAAAGATCAGGATGGTCTTATTCT
>DATHZY010000060.1:0-4913 GCA_035458325.1 Saprospiraceae bacterium
TCGCTGCTCGATCATATCGATAAACTCCAGAAGCCTGACTTCTTCGATACCACACTGGCAGGCCACCCATACATAGTACTAACCCTGCACCGTCCTTCCAATGTAGATGATCCGGGAAAACTCTCTGCTTTACTTGACCGCATTCATCATGCCCTTGGTGATTGCCGTGTCCTGTTTCCGATGCATCCACGCACCCGGAAGGTTTTTGATGCCATTGGCCGGGACTACAAACAGTTTACGATTGTTGAACCCATGAGCTATCTCGAATTTATGTTTGTCGTCAAGCATGCTACAGGAGTCGTGACCGATTCAGGTGGGATTACAGAAGAAACAACAGTGTTAAATATTCCCTGCATCACCTTGCGCGACAGCACCGAGCGTCCTGAAACGATCCGCCTGGGCACCAATGAATTAGTAGCTGACCATAACCTCATACAAGGCTATATCCATCAAATGATCTCCGGCAAGTGGAAGCAAGCCCAACCTATCAAATACTGGGATGGCAAAACTGCCGAACGAATTGTGCAAGCATTGAAGAATGTCAGATCCTAGACACAGATCTCATATTTTATGTTGATAAGTTGATAAGTTTTTTCTGTCGAGCATGTATCAACTTATAAACGCATCAACCAATCAACTTAACCCCTTGACAACTGAGTCCACTAATCAAATCTGTCGACCATCGCATCAACCCATTTACCATTTAACAATTACCCTTTAACAAATTACAGTATAACCCATAAGCTTAATAAGCTTATAAGCCAATAGCCCCTAACCCCCTAACCCTCTAAGCTTCTAACCTTACAGCATGACCAATAGCCCCTACATCCTCATCATGGCCGGTGGAGTCGGATCACGATTCTGGCCCGCCAGCAGGGAACATCTGCCGAAGCAGTTCCTCGACATCACTGGAACCGGTAAAAGCCTGATCCGCCAGACCGTTGACCGCTTCCGGAGCTTCATCCCCCTGGACAATATTTTTATTATCACGCACCAGAGCTATGGTGACCTGGTTCACCAGGCTATTCCTGAATTTGAGAAGCACCAGATCATCGAAGAGCCAGCGCGCAATAACACAGCAGCTTCTATTGCCCTGGCTTCAATGAAGCTCAGTAAGCTTAATCCGGATGCCATCTGCATCGTGGCCCCGGCAGATCATGTGATTGAAAACGAAGATGAATTCAGAAGTGTCATCCGAAAGGCGGTGCTGCATGCCGAATTCAATGCAAGTATCATTACCCTGGGGATTGAACCTACACGGGCCGATACCGGATATGGATATATCGAATACGACAAGGCAGACATAGAAGATGTACGTGCCGTAAAATCATTTCGGGAAAAACCGGACAAGGCTACTGCTGAGCACTACCTCAACCTGGGTTCCTTTGCCTGGAATGCCGGCATATTTGTTTGGAAGCTATCGGTCATCATCGAAAACTTCAGGATCCATTCACCACAGATTTATGATGTGCTGATTAAGGGCATGCATCTCTACAACACTCCTCATGAATTTGATTTTATCGCGAGAGAGTATCCAAAGACAGAAAAAATATCTGTTGACTACGCTATCCTGGAAAGGGCATCACATGTCTTTACGATACCATGTGATATAGGTTGGTCTGATCTGGGGACCTGGACCTCCTTGTATGACTTTTCCGAAAAGGATAAAGCACACAATGTTTCCCTGACAAATCCCGTGCACCTTGATCACGCGAGACACAATCTCATCCTCTCCAAAAAATCAAAGCTCGTCGTCATCAAAGGTCTGGAAGATTATATTGTCATCGACACAGACGATTGCCTCATGATCTATCCCAAGTCAGAGGAGCAATCTATCAAGGCATTGAAGGAAGATCTCAAGGCAAAAGGACTTGATCACTATTTGTAGTAATTACATGAACCCCAAAAAAATAGCCATTATCGCCAACACCACCTGGAATATTTACAATTTCAGGCTAAACATCATTCGTAAACTCATTGCGGAAGGTCACGAAGTCATCGTGATGGCTCCGGTGGATAAGTTTATTACCTATACAGAAACAATGCGTGAGGTCACGCATATTCCCATTCGCCACCTGGACAGGGATAGTGTCAATCCCATACAGGATCTCCGGTTACTGATGGAGTTGATACGAATATACAAACGACACAAACCAGATCTCATCCTGCACTATACCGTCAAGCCCAATATTTATGGTGGACTTGCTGCCCGTTTATTGGGTATACCCTCCGTAGGTGTTATTACCGGGCTTGGTTATTCATTGATGCATGAAGGATGGATCAATGTCATTACACGTCTGCTCTATAAGTTCTTCTTACCGTTTCACCGCAAGGTTATATTTGAAAACAAGGATGATAAAGCCTTGTTTGAAAAAGCTGGATTGGTTTCTCCGGCAAAAAGTATTGCAATCAAGGGTTGTGGGGTAGATACTACGTACTATAGTCCAAACGGTGTAGTGCATAGCCCAGGGATGATCACCTTCACCTTTATCGGCAGATTATTGTATGATAAAGGTGTACGGGAGTTTATCGAAGCGGCCCAGATAGTCAAGAAGCAAAACAAACAAGTACAGTTCTGGCTGATCGGGGATCTGGACAAGGAAAATCCTTCTTCTGTCCGCAATGACGATCTCGTCAGATGGATCCGCGATCCGGATATCCATTATCATGGTGCCACAGACAATATCCGGAAGTTTATCGAACTATCTGATTGTGTTGTGCTGCCATCATACCGCGAAGGCATGCCCCGCGTGATTATGGAAGCCATGGCGATGGAACGGCCGGTCATCACCACGGACACCGCTGGTTGCAGAGAAACAGTCGATGAATCAGTGAGCGGCTACCTGGTACCAGTCAAAGATGCCGCTGCACTCGCAGGGGCTATGATAAATTTTATACAGCTTGATCAGGCCTCCAGGATAGAGATGGGCAAGCACGGTCGTCAAAAGGTCCTCCGCGAATTTGATGATCGGATCATCGCAGATCAACTTTATGCAATATTGTTAGAGAGCTAATTTTTATATGAGCATCCACGGCTTGAAAGCCGTGGCAATTCAATTCCTCGCTAGTGAGCCAGTTATTTCGCTCATGTTTTTAACTTCGCCTCAGCCTCAGCCTTTGCCTTTTTTCATGAGCATCCACGGCTTGAAAGCCGTGGCCATTCAATTCCTGGCTTGAGAGCCAGGCTTTACGCTCATGGTTTTCACTTTTAACTGCTAGTTGCTAACTGCTAGTTGCTAACTTCTAACTGCTCACTTGAAACACTTTCTCTTTTTTCTCTACTACTACCCACCGGTACCTGGTACTGCAGCAAAGAGAAATGGACGTATCTCAAAAGCCATCAGTGATAAAGTTCAAGGCGCACACATCTTCACGGCATCGCTGATACCTGATGATCAACTGGTGCAAGGGAATAGCAAGGTGACAACTATCGCTGCGCTTGATTACAGGAATATATTGCGACGGAACACCAGGGACGGAGCATTGCCGGAATACGTGAAACAACACGGGGCGGCACAATGGCTGATAAAGCTTATCAATTCTTTTCCATTCAATATCGTGGCAGGTGAAGGTGGATTGATTTATTTTTATAACCTGCTGCGAAAGGGGGGCAAAGCGATCCGTGAAGAGCAGATCACGCACCTGTATTCTTCCTACAGGCCGTTTGCTGATCACTATGCTGCATTCCTGTTGAAGAAAAAACATCCGCACATATACTGGATCGCTGATTTCAGGGACCTGATCATCGATCCGCATTACAATCATATTTTATTTGCGGGCAATCACCAAACTTTTTTCAGCAAGATCTTCCGCAAGGCTGATCTGCTCACCACCGTCTCTGATGGCTTGGCAGTTCATCTCCGGGCCTACAATCAAAATGTGATTACACTCCGAAACGGCATTGAAGGAGATATCACACAGCCTCTTCCGATCCTTGCGTCCAAATTCTCTATTGCGTACACAGGTTCAATGTTTCTCGACAAACGTAACATAGATCCTTTGTTCCAGGCACTCCAGGAACTACTTCAGGATGCTTTCATGGATGGACCTGACATCAGTATCATCTATGCCGGTAAGGATGGTTTGTTCTGGAAGCAGGTGGCGGAAAAATATCGACTGGAGTCTTTGTTGGAGGATAGGGGAATTGTTTCAGCAGATGTAGCACAGCAGATTCAACAGGATGCCTGCATCAATGTGTTGCTGACTGTTTCCTCAGATCAGTTGCAAGGTGTACTGACAGGTAAGATGATCGAATATTTTCAATCAGGCTCCCCGGTACTAGGCATCGTAGTGGGCCATAATGATCCTGAACTCCAATCCATTCTTACGGAGCTGGAGATCGGTGATTCTTTTTCAGACCAGCCATCAGACCTGCAGCATATCAAAGCTTTTATCCTCCGCGAATATCTTCACTGGAAAAACACGGGCTTGAATCGCAAGCCAGTCAATACAAATATTCTTAAATCAAAATATTCCATGGAAGCCGTGATGGCCCCCTTATGGAATGTCCTCGATAATACCCAATCTGCTATTTGAAACATGTGCTTCAAATCCATTTCAAATAACATGTTCCAATTGATGATCACACTCAGACAGCTATTTGAAGCATGTGCTTCAAATCCATATTACGGGACATCTTCCAATGAAAACCACTGAAAGGAAGCCTATGGCTTCCATGCACCCAAAAGCTATTTGAAGCATGTGCTTCAAATCCATATCACAAATTATGTCCTAATGAAATAGCAACCTAAGGAAGCCTATGGCTTCCATGTAAAACATTAAACTCTCACTCTCTCACTCTCTCACTCTCTCACTCTCTCACACCTCTCACACCTCTCACTCTCTCACACTTCACGCTCTCACATGTCCTTCGACCTCCTCCATACCGACCCTGCTTCTTCTGCACGCGCAGG
>DATHZY010000061.1:0-2468 GCA_035458325.1 Saprospiraceae bacterium
CTGGTTGAAGTGGCAACGGCCCAATTTAAGGAACAACTGCAGGCGAACGAGGATATCCTGCAATACGCCTATAACCCTGACTATAATTCAAGGGCAATAGTAGGCGACGTCTACACAGACTTTGAAAATCCACATTATGGAAATAATGAGATCAAGGGTACCTTCTCTACCCACGGCACCCATGTGGCCGGCATCATCGGTGCCGTTCGCAACAATGGAGAGGGAATGAATGGAATCGCGGATCATGTCGCTATCATGGGTGTCAAAATTATTCCTGACGGCGATGAGCGTGACAAGGATGTCGCCAATGCGATCCGATATGCAGTCGATAATGGTGCCTCCGTGATCAATATGAGTTTTGGAAAAGGCTATTCCCCTGAAAAATACCTGGTAGACAATGCAATGCAATATGCTGCCAAACATGATGTATTACTCGTATTGGGTGCCGGCAATGAAAGCACAGATATTGATGCAGATCCCAAATATCCTAATGACACTTACGCGAAAAAGAAATTGCTGGGCCCTAAACGTGCTAAAAATATGCTTTCCGTTGGTGCCTTGTCCCCAGATGGCGGAGAGTTGGCTATTGCAGAATTTTCAAATTATGGCAAGAATGAAGTAGACGTATTTGCTCCAGGCGTATTCATTTATTCCACCACACCTGACAGTACCTATGAATACCTGAGTGGGACCAGCATGGCAGCCCCGGTGGTGAGCGGTGTGGCAGCCCTGATCAGATCAAGATACCCGGACCTCAGTGCTATACAGGTCAAGGAGATCATTATGCAAAGCGTCAGAAAATTACCTGCTTCCGTGACGCAACCAGGCACTTTTGACACTGTTCCTTCAAGCGACCTTTCCATCAGCGGAGGCATGGTGGATGTTGTCACCGCGATGAAACTTGCAGGTGTGACAAAAGGAAAAGCAAAGGAAAAGAACAGGGTACCGGAAAGTGAGTATGTGCCTGTGAAGGGGAAGGCGTGATTTAGAGCTATCAGCTATCAGCTGTCAGCTATCAGAGGGATTTAGTCTGCTTCTCACGATTTAGTTAGCTACCAGCTGCCAGCTTCCAGAGTAGTTCGTTTCTCACTCACTACTCACTACTCACTACTCACCACTCACAATTCACCACTCACAACTCACCATTTTTCACTTTAAAGCACGCGGACTTCGGTGACGTAGTCTTCGCCTAATCTTTCGTTGACAAGAGATCGGATGTTTTCCTTCATGATCGTCAGTTCTGACTTGAGGGAAGAGGATTCAATAAACAGGAGAAGGACATGTCCATCGAGTTTTATTCGTTGCGTATAACCACTGATGACGGGGCCCATGAGTTCTACCCACATTTTCTCGATGCGTGTCTGGTATAGTTTAGCCCTCAGTTGTGGTGACTGTGCAAATACCTGTAACCATTCCTTGAGTGGGCGGTTGTTGTCTCCCTGCATGGTATAAATGTAAGGCTTATATGCTTATGGGCATCATACCCAGGCTGTCGCCATAGGTCTGATTTCCCCGGACTACACCCGGGGTTGGTAGATGACGGCCTTTCAGGCCTAAGGAGTCATCTCAATAGAATGCAGCAGATCCGCGGGAAGGAAGCCGGTAAAGCGCTTGCTGCTGGTATCGGAGATGAAAATCTGCCCAAAATCAGGGGCCATCAGGATTTCCATCAGGCGGTGGAGTCTGCGCTCGTCCAGTTTGTCAAAAATATCATCCAGGATCAACAAGGGTTTGTAACCACTTTGATTTCGTAGGATGTTATACTTGCTTAGATGGAGGGCAAAGATGAGTGACTTGACCTGGCCTTGTGATCCATATTCTTTGGCAGGCATGTTTTTTATCGACAATTTGTAATCGTCCTTGTGGATACCCCCATTTGACCTGCCGGTGTTCTTGTCGGCTTCCCAATTCATATCCGCTAGCACATGGTAGGGATATTGATGGAGACCTGACTCATATTGCAGGTCAATACTTTCCCTGTTTTCAGAAAGACTGAGATAGGTCTCCCGAATCAAGGGAGCAAATACATCCACCACCCATTTACGTTTTTCATAAATCAAGGCCGCCAGTGGGGACATTTGTTCGTCATAGGTTGCGATAACACCAGCCAGGTCTGAAAATCCCTGCTTAAGTGCCGCGGTACGCATGTCGAGCAAATGGTTGTAGGTGACCAATGCCCTGAGATAATCATGGTCTACCTGGCACAGTAAATGATCGATATAGCGTCTCCTGGTCTGGCTGGACCCAAAAACGAGATCGATATCTCTCGGGGCTGAAAATACGACCGGAATATACCCTAGATGTTCGCTGACGCGAGGGATCACGATATGATCGAGCACCAACTCCTTGGTAGAGCCGGGCCTTACCTTCATGACGAGCTTATGGACGATGTCATCCTTGAGTACATCTGCCTCGAGCCGGAAGAAAGATTCTTCCTGACGCACTACTCTCTGGTCATAAGGGGTAAA
>DATHZY010000062.1:0-5624 GCA_035458325.1 Saprospiraceae bacterium
CAGGTGTAGCATATATCGGGATCCTCGCTAAATTCGGCCCTCCTCCCTTTGGATGGTTAGAATACCCTCAGGCCCAGCTCACCGAGCCACTCGTCTTCGGACAAGCTTACCAGGTTTCCTTTTATGTAAACATGAGTCCAAGAGGATGCGCCATCGAGCATTTAGGGGCTTATTTTTCGGTTGGGCCTGTCGATCAGGAAGAACCAAGTTACATTCCTGTAACACCACAAATAGAATCCAACTCAGGATGGCTCAATGATACCCTGGACTGGATGCTGATTGAAGGTTGTATTGTCGCCCAGGGCGGAGAAGATCACATTACACTTGGCAATTTCCATAGCTACCTGGAAACCATGACAGAACCTTGTCCTCATCCTTTCCCTACCACGTCCTTTTATTTTATTGATGACGTCTCTGTTATCAAGACCGTGCTCACTGGCCTGGACCTTGACCTGGGTGATGATGTGATCACTTGTTACGAACACACCATCGTCCCGGATGTCACGGGAGATGTACATTATCTGTGGAGTGATGGTTCTACCGGCCCTGAACTCACTGTCAATACTTCCGGTGAATACAAACTAACCATCTATGATGACCAATGCAGGGGCGCAAGAGATTCTATCGAAGTGACGATCACCAATCAACCTCCTGTCGAATTAAATCCTGAGGATACCTTGATTTGCCTCAATGAAACGATCTCGTTTTCGCTGGATCCCGATGCCGGCGATTATGAATGGAATGATGGTTCGACTTCACCACAATACACCATTACCACCGCAGGAAATTATGTAGTCACACTTGATGACGGATGTGATCTGACAACGGATGAAATTACTGTGGAAGTAATGAATCCACCCGCCCCCTTTTCGCTCGGCAGCGATACCATCCTCTGCCAGGGCACAGAAATTGAATTCAACTTTGATCCCGCTCTTGGTGATTTTTTATGGCAGGACGGAAATACATCGGGTTCTGTTATTATTTTCCAGGAAGGCACCTATGCCCTGACGATTTCCAATATGTGTGGCGCTGAATCCGCCAGCGTGATGGTAGAAGAATTATTTCAACCAACTGTCAATGTCGGGCCTGCTCAGGACATCCTTTGTGACAATGAAACATTAGACATTTTCCTTGATCCTGAGTACGCGACCTTTCTGTGGCAGGATGGATCAACCGGATCGCAATATCAGATTTCAGCGGCTGGCGTGTACTCTGTAACGATGACACATGTATGTGGAACTAGTTCAGATTCGATCGTTATACTTGAGTTACCGATACCGGTCGTTGACCTCGGTGATTCCCTCCTTGCATGCCCGGGAGATGTTGTCTTTCTTACGACCAACAGTACTATCGGTGACTACACCTGGCAGGATGGCTCCACAAATGATTCGCTATTGGTGACAAACTCCGCGTTGTATGCGCTGACGATTTCCAATCCATGTGGAACGGATCAGGATAGTGTGATGGTTCTATTCGATGATTTACTTGTGCCGGTCAACCTGGGTGCTGATGTGAGTTTGTGTCCGGGTCAACAATTGAACTTATACTCAGGCAATCCATCAGGTGCACATGTATGGCAGGATGGAAGTACTGCTGATAGCTTGATTATAACAGGAGCAGGTGATTACCATGTTACTGTTTCCAATACTTGCTTTACCTATTCAGATACCATTCACGTCGATATTGGAAATGATCCACCCGCGATTGATCTGCCTGTTCAATTGGTACTCTGCGAAGGTGCCAGCACAACGCTTGATCCCGGTGTGAACGGCGTAGCTTATCTATGGAATGATGGCAGCACAGGATCCACCCTGGTCATTTCGACAGCCGGTGCATACAGCCTTACAGTGAGCAATGGCTGCGGCAGTGATGCGGATACCGTTGAGGTGATCAACGGCGGACCATTGCCCGCCGTTAATTTAGGACTTGACATTTCATTGTGTCCTGGTGATACAGTTGAGTTGCAACCCGTCTTAGCGAATGTTGATGCATGGATGTGGCAGGATGGTTCATCAACACCAACATTCGGTATTACGAATGAAGGAACGATTAGTATCCAGGTGTCAAACAGTTGTGGTGAGGCTACCGATACTATAATGTCTACACTCCTTGATCCGGCTCCGGTCCTCGATCTTGGAGCGGATACGTCGCTGTGTGCCGGTGAATCAGTCACCCTTACGATATCAAATGATGATGTAACCATACTATGGAATGATGGCAGTTCAAATACAATGTTGTTGGTTCAAGACCCGGGGTTATATTATGCTACTGTGACTAATTCATGTGGTGCTGATCGTGATTCCTTCCAGTTAAATCAACTGCCTGCGATTCCGATACTTGACCTGGGTCCTGATCTGCCTTTGTGTCCGGGAGAAACGATTACGATTACACCTGGCATAGCGGATGTGGAGTATAGCTGGCAGGATGGTTCTACTGATTTAGAATATCAGGTTAATGCACCGCAAACGATTTCGCTCACGATCAGCAATGCATGTGGAATGTCATCAGACATGCTGACTATTTTTACAAGCACAGATGGCCCTGATGTAGATCTCGGCCCGGATATCCTGGCTTGTGAAGGTGAAACAATAATTATTGACGCCGGTATTTCAGGTGTTACTTACCAATGGCAAGACGGATCGGTGGATCCTTCATTGACCACTACACAATCCGGCACCTACTCCATTACTGTGAGTAATGCATGCGGAATGGATATGGATACGATTGAAGTTGACATCCATGGACTGCCTCCAATGCCTGCACTTGGCGCGGACACGACCTTGTGCGAAGGTGCTACCTATACCCTGATATCCAATGCGGATGCGGAGACCCTCATCATATGGCAGGATGGATCCGGGCTACCGTCATTTGTTGTGGACGAACCCGGCACCTATGTCCTGCAGGAGGTAAACAGATGTGGTGAAAATGCTGATTCCATCATCATTGCGTACCAGGCCTTACCATCTCCGTTTGATCTCGGTCCGGATACCATCCTGTGTCCCGATGAGAGTGTATTATTGTCAGCCCCATTGACCTCCGATACCTATCAATGGCAGGATGGCAGCCAGGCAGCAACTTTCCTGGCGCAACAAGCGGGCATCTATGTCCTCTCCATCAGCAATGCTTGCGGGATGAGAAGTGATACATTCGCATTGACGTATGATACGCGTACACCTGCATTTCTGGTTGATGATACCTATGTGATTTGCTTCGGTGAAAGTGTCACACTGGATGCAACGCAATCGTTCCCGGTGACCTATGCATGGAGCAACTCATCAGGCACTCCATCTATAACGGTGACCACACCCGGCGTGTATACGATCACGATCATCACGGACTGTACCGAGGCATCTCATGATTACCTGGTAGAACTTAAAGAAGATTGTAATCCTTCGGATAATATCTACATACCCAATGTGTTTTCACCCAACGGTGACCAGATCAATGATGTATTTGGTGTGTTCCCCGATGAGACAATGGATATCGTGTCCATCACGGGCGCCATTTTTGACCGTTGGGGGAATCTTGTGTTTCAATCCAGTGCTGATCCGTTTTTATGGGATGGGCAGTTTAAGGGACGTGAACTTCAGCCGGGTGTATATGCCTATAGCATCGTCGTTGAATACCTAAGAGACGGAAAGGTGGTGCATAAGCTTTTTACAGGAGATGTGACACTGGTGAAATAGCTGGAGTAAATTCTATCCGGATCAGCGCCTTCGAAGTTGGGCCCTGACTGCCACGTCAGTTATAGTAGTAGGAGACATCAAGGCGAAGCGCTTCGTCGAATGTATTTGTCCTCAACGTATTGCCTTCAATGATGGCATATTCCATGGCGTGGACAAAAAATTCATTGACATAAAAACTGACGATGTCCTTGTTGCGGAAAATGGAGAGCTTGACATCGGCATTCAGGCTGATATCAGCTGAATTATATATCCGGTCATTGCCTAAAAACAAACTTGTCTTCGTCGCGAGGCATTTATCACAGCTTGTAAATTTCAGGTTTCCCAGCGCCATGAGGACCGAGTTGACCGATGAATTTGCGTTGTGAAATACGATTTCAAAGAGAAAAGTATCCTTGCCCTTGAACCTGAAAGTGTCAATATCAAACTTTTCCACGAGTGTATCTGTGATCAGTTGGGCATGGGGATAATCCATGAGGGCATTGGCATAATCCTGGTTCTCCAGATACCATGAGGGCAGCGGGGTATGCTGATCAAACAACTCATCGAGGTAATAATCGCGCCAAAACTCAGAATAGTAGTTAATCGAACAATCGAAATCATTCTCGGCGCCTTTCATAAAACTATAGCATTCATTGGTGGTGGATTCTTCATTTTTGTGCTTCCTGCCCAGGATGCAGTGGCCCAGTTCATGAAAGACGATCCATTCCTTCTCAAGCTCGGCCCGGGAGGCCCATATTTCCGGATTGATGGTGATGATCCTGCCCGGATTTTCACAGGAGGCGGCGACACCGACATCATGGGTTTCTCCAAAGCGGATGACAAAGTTGAAATGCTCCTCCTGCAAGTCATAGCCGCGCTGGTTGGCCTGAAGAAAAAACGCTGAAACATACGGTTCCATCTCCGGTGGGTATACCTGTTCGATTTCGTGGCGGCAACCCCAAAGCAAGAGACTAACGGCAACGATAATGGTGTGCCTTGGTCTGATCATACCGCTATTCCTTTGTCTGACCTGCATTTAGGTTGCAAGATAACAGGATAAAAGTGTGATGCCCTGGTTTATGGTTACAAGTTCTCTATTTTCCGGATAGCTATATCCCTTTTGATAGCAAGAGCCATTAGGACATCATGGAAGAAAAATAGGCATTTTTTATTCATTTCATATTGACTTAATTAGGATCATGTTTCATCCCGCGCTCATAACCTGAAGCCTGCACCATTCCTTTATTCCTTTTAAGCAATAAAATGGCAAATACCATTATCCAAAGGAGGAAAGCTCCCATATTGATGCGCTCCCATAGTCCAAGATGGGGCGTAGGCAAATTGGCCTCGATGCCGGGTGACTCCATAAAAGTCAATATACCAAATACGATAAAAACTATCCAGGTGGCCATGGTATAGATGCGGAACCTCCCCCCTAAAGCTGCTGCACCATATCCCATCACCAGCATGTTAAATACCAACGTCATCACCGCCCAACTGATATGCAAAGTATCCGTCATGGTACTGCCACCAGCTGCAATGACCTCACGCTGGTGCATGGGTGGCCAGTAAAAGTTCATAATACAATACCCAATGATAAGACTACCCGCAATACGCAAGTGTCGATGTCCATTTGCTGATGTTAACACGCCCCATCCAAAAGCAAGTAAAAGAAGAAGATAGAATGTTGCTAACACTACCCATATGACACGAGTCGGGGCACCAATGGCGGATAATTCGCTCACGGTTAAAGATGCCACACTGTATCCTTCGTATCGCAATGCCACGACCACATTGATCATTACATACCACAATGAAGAGAGGACTCCACAGATCAACAGCATATTCCGAACAGTCCCGGTATCGTGTCGCAAAACAATAAGCGGGATCACTACCACCCATCCAACTAGAACCGGCAAACCCCACATCAGGTGTAACCAGTGGAGCTCACGTAAAATC
>DATHZY010000063.1:0-5158 GCA_035458325.1 Saprospiraceae bacterium
CTTCAGGCAATTTTAATGAGCCTAATCCTGGTGAACTAAGATCTGTCTGGATTGATACTGATCTTCAATCAAATGACTATCCGGATAGTACAGTTTTATTCCAACTCGTGTTCGAGATACTTGAACCGGAAGGAGCTCCGTTGTGCTTCCTGGAATCACAGGAGTTTTTTGAATTTATCCTGGCCGATGAATTTATTGGTTTTGAATTTGCAGAATTACTGATCAGTGATGATTGCTATCAGGGCTTCTCCATTATTCTCGAAACTACGGCTACGGAAAGTCCAACGACACCTACTATTGAATTGGTGCAGGATGTATTCCTATCATCCAATGGCACGCTAGTCTTTACATCCAATCGTGATCAGGCGCTTTGCATTTCCCTGACAGATATGTCAGGAAAAGTCATATCGACTTTTGCAAAAAAGGAATATGGTGAAGGCCGGCATACTTTAAATTGTAAAGCCATGGCTCCGGGTGTGTATGTCCTACGGTCAGTTGGGGATGATAGTGCTGAAGGTGTGGTGAGGGTGATTGCGTACTAGAGGAGGATGAATGATGGTTGCCTGGCAGCCATAGTCTGCCTTTAATTGCTTTTTCAATAGATCATGTGCCGTTGATATGGATTTTAAGCGGATGCTTAAAATAGCATGTTAGTGCATGGCAGTCACAGACTGCCTTAACATGCAATTGCACTCGAATATGATGTTGTTATTGATTTGAAGTTGAAAACTTCAAATAGCGAATGAATATTAACAAAAATCAAACTGAAAGCTGACAGCTGAGAGCTGACAGCTATCTATTAGTCATCCACTTTGCCTGCCAACGCTCGATGTTAGGGCAATCACGGTATTGGGGATCGATCATGATGTAGGTATTGGGGATGTGGTCATCGACCCAGTCACTGAAGACCTCGTTGCGCTTACTCTCCCGCGCAGCATCTTGTATACGACTGTAGTCTTGCTTGAGACTGGCCTGGTGTGGTGAAGTGCGTCCCTGTAGTTGAACGATCTTGTATGAATAATCACCTTGTGGGTTACGATACTCAATAGGCGGTGTGATCTCCCAGAGATCGAGTGTGTCAATGCTGAAGAAAATTTCGCTATCGACATCAGCGGTTTCAAAGAAGGTATTATTTGACTTAGGATTGATGATACGGCCATTGTTACTGTAACTCTGTACCCGCTTGTCCCCGAATTTTCGCACTGCATCAGCAAAGGAAATGGAATCCCAGACGATCAGGTTCTTGACAGAGTCCAGTTTGTTGCGGGTCAACTCAAGATCAGCATCTGTGATCTTCGGGCGCACGAGGATATGGCGCGTATGTATTGAGTTTCCTCTTCGCTCCAACAATTGGATTATATGGTAACCAAACTCTGTTTCAGTGATCTCTGATGTCTGGTTGATTTCAAGTTGAAAAGCCGTGGCCTCAAACTCAGGTACGAAGCTACCTCGTGTGGTCCATCCAAGATCGCCGCCTTCCCTCGCACTACCGTCTTCTGAATATTTTCTGGCCAGATCAGCAAAATCTTCACCCTGCACAAGTGCCAGTTTTATCCTTGTTATTTTCTCCAGTGCTTTATTTCGTTCCTCCTCATTGATTTCCGGAAACATCACGATCTCTGCAAGCTCTACCTCGGCATTGAAATACGGCAAACTGTCTTTTGGAATCTTTCCAAAGAATTCAACTACTTCGGATGGGGTTACTTCTACTTTATTCATGATCTCTCCCTGCATCTTATCACCGAGCAACTTTCGCGTCATATCTTCCTTCACTTGCTCCCGCATTTCACTGACGGTCTGACCGTACACTTCCTGGAATAGTTTACGGTCGTTGTTCATATACGCCAGGATCTGGTTCATCCGGCCATCAATCTCAGCATCGACTTCATCATCCGTAACAATCACACTATCGATTTTTGCATAGTGCACCAGCATAGCCTGGGCCATGAGGCTCTCCAGGATGGTGCATTGTTCCTTTTTGCCGGGGGTAGCCCTGCGCTCCCGCATCATCGCCATCTGCTCTTCGACATCTGAATGGAATATCACTTCTCCTCCAACCTTGGCTACAATCTTATCCAGGATAATGGTGTCCTGTGCTACCACACCCACTGCCATCAGGCAGAAGAAAATGGTCACCGGGAGTATGTAATTCAACTTCTTCATTGTGTATAGATTTTGACCCGTTCATTTTGAATGTCCCGGTCGTATATTTCCTTTTTAATCTGCTCCAGCAACTCGAGCTCGCGCTGGTGCAGGATAAATCTTGCCGCATGCTCCCGAATCCTGTCTAATGGAGCGATATCCTGCTCATGGTAGACCTCCAACGGGTAGAGAAGATAGATATAATCCCTGTCCTCGCGGACCACTCCCCGATTAGAACGAATACCGGCGGATGAAAGTGTACCCTCCGGGAAAAGTTGAACAACCATCTGCATCTCATGCCATTGGCTGGAATCCGGCCAGTTGGTCTTAGCATGCTTGTCGGTATAGGTGAGGACTTCCCTGAAATGCTGCTGTGGGAATGACTTCCACCATTGCAGGATCTTATCCCCCCTGGCCAGTGGTTTCTTTAACTTAAAATAATAGCATCTCAGGATGCCCGATTCAAGCCGGTGCTGCTCCTTATTAGCCTCGTAGTATTTGAGCAGGTCATCTTCAGTGATGACCGTGTCCAGTCTTTCTTCAAGGGTACGCTGTTCAAAAAATGCCTTAACAGGGACTGCCGGTAATCTTCGAGCAGTTTGTTCATATTGACTTCCTTTGGAAATTTCTTTTCTGCTTCCACCAGGATAAGACGGTCACGAACCCAGTGCTCCGTCAGACTGCGCACCTGCTGTATACTATCTTCGGCATTGGCATAGCCCTGGATAAGGTCCTTGATGTCATCAAAATAAAGCTTGTAGTCAAAGACCTGTGCCAGTATAATAGGTTCCGGCGTATTGTCACCGGGGATATTTGCTTTTTTACACGACAGGACCGTTGTCCAGAGGACAACCAAACAGATGCCTGGGTAAAGAAGGCTTTTCATCCGGTGCAGTAGCAACTGCCTATTTTTTCACCAGGCTCATCAGCACAGCATCATTGACCTGTACGGGATATTTAGCCTGCAATGATGCAACCCAGTCCTTTTCCAATTGATCCTGGTAGTCAGCGATGATATAACCCCTTGCCTCATCCATGGTTTTCGGAGTCGGAGGGATGATTTTTTCAACACTGACGAATCCTCTTCCATCCGGGAGGTCAGCCTTCTGACCTGCAGCCCAGGTGAGGCCTTCCGGAAGTTGATCTTCCTTCTGGTAGACTTTTCGTGTGACCTGCATGCCAATGCCTTTCTTAGCAGCTTTTTCAGCGACTACGGTCAAAGGTTTCTTAGCAGCCCATTTCTTGATGGTGGCGAGTTGATTCATGGAAGCAGAGTCCAGCATGACGGTAGCGACTTCAAGTCTTTCATCCCACATATAATCGTTACGATGTGCTGCATGGAAGGCTTCAAGACCTGTTGAATCCTTGCTTGCCTTATCCCATACATTGATCTTGGTTGCTTCAAACAGGAGGATGCCTTCTTCATATTCACGCATGAGGGATTTGAATTCAGGATACTTCTCAGCGAGATTCTTCTCTTCATAGAAGAGGGCCTTTTCATTTACAAATTCGGTATAGACCTTATCAAAGATTTCCGCGCTTGGTGTTCCCTTTGCTAATCCCATACGGGTACGGGCATTCGTGCGCACAAAATTTCCAAAATCGATATTGGTGTATTTATCCCCACCGAGTGTCATGATCGTAGCTGGTGCGACTTCAGGGACTTGCCATTTGTAGGTCTGCAGATCTGCGCCTGCCAGGCTTACGAATTGATTGTATACATTTTCATCTTTGGAATATCCAGCATCTTTCTTGATACGTGCCACCATAGTCTGGCGTGCGGAGGTGATGCGCTCATCGCGGCTGATCTGGGTTTCAATTTTACGCTTCGCTTGCTCCAATGTCAATGTCGGGCGCTTGCGTGTACGCTTGATGATATGCCATCCGAGACGTGTACGGACCGGCTTTGTGTAATCACCATCATTGGCGAGGGCAAATACAGCATCCTCAAATGATTTTTCATATTGGTTGATCGCAATCGGACCGATAGCACCCCCTCTTTCAGCAGTGGCCTTATCTTCAGATACGGTTTTGGCTATTTCTTCAAATCGTTCGCCAGCGACTAACTGGGCATATGCTGCATCGATCCTGGTTTTAACAGACTTTTCATCGCTGCCATCAGCCTTCACTCTGAGCAGGATGTGTGCTATATCGAGTTCGCCACGAGCAGGGCGTTTGTTCATCACTTTGACAATATGGTATCCAAGGGTTGTGCGGATCGGCATAGAGTATTTTCCAACCGGGGTTTCATATGCTGCTGATTCAAATGCATAGAACCCGTTCGGTAAGAGTGCGGTGATATAACCGAGGTCACCACCTGTTTCCTTGGTAGGATTATCTTCTGAAGTCTGTTTGACGACGAGATCCCACGCTTCACCAGCCTGGAGCCTCTTGTAGGCAGCCTGGATCTTGGCATAGGCGGTGGCGGTATCTGTGGCCACATTTGGATTTGTCTTGATGAGGAGGTGGGCCACCTGTACATCTTCCTGCATCCTATTGTAGGCTTCGGTGACCAGCCGGTCGGTGATTTCCTTGTCGGTCAGGTAGCTGTCTGCTAACTGCTTGCGGTAGCCGGCGAGTTCGGTCTGGAGTTGGGGCAATGTATCCAGGCCCATGGCATAAGCTTCGCGGACTTTGAGTTTAAACTTGGTGTACAGATCCAGGTATTCGCGGAGGCTTTTTTCAGTAAAATCAGCGTCATCACGATTGTTTTTGGCGTAGATATAGGAGAATTCTGATGCCTGAACAGACTGACCATCAATCGTAAAGAGGACGGGATCACCGGATTGGCTGTACAGTAAGCTTGTCCAAAAGAAAGAAACGAGCGTTAAAATCAAGGAAAATCTCATGAGTAGAAGGGTTGTTGTATGTAGTAAAGGGCGCAAAAATAGCCATAATCGGGCTAAACAGCCTTAGGCGCTGCGATTTTACTACAAAAAAGACGTATAAATGGCGCAGTAACAAATGGTTAACACAATCCTGAAGGATAAAAAGAAATTGGCAGTGTAGGGACAGG
>DATHZY010000064.1:0-2721 GCA_035458325.1 Saprospiraceae bacterium
CGCGAAGAGGGCCGCGCGTGGAGAGGGCTTCGCTTTGTACCCTTCGACAAGCTCAGGGACCAGAATGGAAGTTTCACTTTAGAACCTTTAGACAAGCTCAGGGACTAAGCCATTCTGATTTATTCTACAACACCTTGATCTTGATATTGCGGTACCAGACTTTGTCACCGTGGTCCTGGAGGGCAATCTTTCCTTTAGTAGCCTGACCGAAGCCTTTCATATCCTTAAACTTGGAGGCTTTGATCATCTCATTCCATTTGTCATTGTACATTTCGTATTCCACGACCTTGACCCCATTGAGCCAATGTTCCACCTTGCCTTTATTCTTGATGAGGCGCACCTTGTTCCATTCACCGGCGGGTTTTACAGTGACATATTTGCACTCGATCATATCATAAAGGTCACCAGCCCTGTGGGTAGAAAATCTTGTATCCGGATGGCATGTATTATCCAGTACCTGCATTTCAGGCCCTGTGTTCCATACATAGTCATAATCCTTTGATTCTACAACATTATAGATAATCCCACTATTGCCACATGGAGAGATTTTCCATTCGATGTTGAATTCAAAATTTTCATACTCGTCGGCGGTGAGGATATCTCCACCATCGGGAGCCTGCCAATGGCCTTCAGGATTTTTTCGCGCATCGAGTGCAAGCGCACCATCTTCGACGATCCAGCTTTTGCCGATTGTTTCCTTGTTGAAATTGTGCCAACCTGCTGTACTGACTCCATCAAAAAGCAATTTCCACCCACCACTCTTCTCTGACTCAGTGAGTGTATTGTGTTTAAAAGAAGGTGGTGTTGAAATGGAGACTGGTGCATCCGCAGGTATCTGATTCATGGTATACCATGCTTCTGTTGACCATAGTGGCAGGCCTGTCTCACTGACGTAGGCATCATTCATATGCACATAGACCACATGCCCTGCCTTCATGCCCTCAAGTTTGAGAGACACTTTTTTACGATCTGCTGAAACGGAGGCCGCCAGGACTTTCAACGCAACATTGTCAACCTTTGGTCCGCCGTAATCGGCTGTAGGCACATATTTCCACTGTCGGATTTCCCAATCAGCCATATCCCATCCATCTCCTTCACGAAGCGGTTCTGTAAACTCAATCTCAATGCCATCGCTCTTTGCACGCACCGCCAGCATTTCAAAATTGGGCTTACCGTTGTATTTCAATCGTTGTAATCCGTACCACAGTTTACCTGTTTGCTGCCAATTTCCAGGATTACCTATGCCTCCAACATACAATGCACTATCCGGGCCCCACACAATACGATTGACACCTGCCTCAAGTCCCTGGATAAACCTGAATACAACGCCCTGGTATTCTCCATTGACTTTTTCAACAAAAACCCGCTTGATGCCCCCATGCGTTACTTCGCCATGAATCATTTGTCCCTTGTAAGGGCCATCATTGATAGCCAGTGGTGTCGATGGCGAATTTCCTATTTCATCCTGTGGAAGCCATACGACGGGAGGCTTTTCTTTGATTGTTGCCGTGCCTTCAAAATCAACAGCGCGCGAACCAAAGAATGCACCTTCTGTCACATGCAGGATCTTACTGCTGGGCAACCAGTCTCCTTGATTGTCGGCTACAAATATTTCGTTGTCTATACCAATGCCAATTCCATTAGGTGTCCTGAATCCACTTGCTACGTAATGCAACTCACCGGATGGCATATCAAAACGTGCTGCACGTCCACGGCTGGGCATTTGGCCCAGTCCGGATGCGCCACCGGGTTGTATGGCAATAGCAAGGGTTGCATACAGGTCTCCCTCCTTTTCGGCGAGTCCAAATCCAAACTCATGAAAATTTGCGGAGGTTGGCCAGCTGTTATTGATACACTGGTATTCGTCGATGATCTGATCCCCATCGATGTCTACCAGGCGCGTGAGTTCTTGCTTTTGCATGACATAGATCGTGTCATTGATTACTTTCAACCCAAGTGGTTCTGCAAGGCCAGAGGCGATTTGTTTTACTTTTATTTTGGATGGATCGGCTGATGAGACATTGCTCAATAAATACACTGCGCCTGATGGATCCCAAACGCTGATGGCGAGAGAACCGTCAGCCATAAAATCCATGCCGCCAACTTTAGGAAGGAAATCATTTGGTCGGGCTTGTGACAAGTCATAGGAGGGATGCACGGATAGCAATGGAGATTTATCACCCGGAATAATTTTGCCCAATGCCATGGACAATGTCTTTCCTTTCAAAATGGAATGATCGTCAGCAGAGTGAAGTAATACGCCTGATGGCAGGCCTGTCCATGCTGCAGAATCTTTTGGCTTCCATTCAAGTGACAGGTATCTCCCACCCTTGCCCTGGATGTATTCGATCACTATCGGATGATATCCTTGTGACAAAGTCAACAGCGCTTCCTTCATTTCTGTGCCATGCATGCCGTCGTTATCGAGTATCACTTTGCCGTCGATCGTCACTCTCGATCCGTCATCACTCAGGATTCTCAAGCCCGTCTCCATTTCTTTTTCAGCAAAGAGATATCCTCGTGCGGTGAGCACAAAGTCTTCATCCAGCCCTCCAAATTCTGTGGCATCCAGGCCTTGAAAATCCATTACGATACCAGCCTGTTCACCTCTTTTCGTGGCAGGAAAGTTTGGTAGTTTTTGAAATTGCGTTTGCTTAGTCCATGCTTCGACGATGAGTCCCGGCAGTGCATTTTTAATTTCCTTTAAGCCACCGGTCAATG
>DATHZY010000065.1:0-2934 GCA_035458325.1 Saprospiraceae bacterium
TGATAATATGTAGTACACACATTATCAGGCGGGACATATGGAATATTACGAAAAAGAATATCTGAATTTGGATTTGTACCCTGAATGGGTCAATTCTCCCCGATCGGGAGCTCATGGCTTTAGCTGTTAGCCTGGGATTTCAGATCAATTCTCTTAGACTTCAGATGCCAGACTAGCAGATTCCAGACGCATTGTTTGTACTATCGATGCAGCCTACGGCTGCCTTGATTTTCTCACGTTTCACGTCTCGACCTACTTTACTGCATACTGAATACTGCGTACTCACCACTCACCACTCACTATTCAACCTCTAGTTTGTAACCAACTCCCTTCAGTGTTTTGATAAACCGGTCTCCGACTTTTTCTCTCAGCTTGGAGATGTGGACGTCAATCGTGCGACTGACAATCGGGACTGAATAGCCCCAAACCTTATGAAACATTTCTTCACGTGTAAAGACTTTGCCTGGCTGGGAGGCTAAAAGCATCAATACTTCAAACTCTTTTTTGGCCAGCGTGATGACTTCATCATCAATGGTAGCCTGATAACTTCTCGGATCAATTTTCAACGCGCCAAAATCGATAATGGAAGATTCATTTTCCTTTGAACGCCCTGCTTCTTTTCGGCGCATCAAGGCCTTGATACGGGTGAGCAGTAATCTTGGGCGGATAGGTTTTTGGATATAATCATCGGCACCGGCTTCAAGACCAGCGATTTCACTGTATTCTTCGCTCCGGGCTGTCAGGAACGCAATAATGGTATCCTTGAGTTTTGGATTCTTGCGCATTTCATAACACGTCTCCACTCCATCTATGCCCGGCATCATGATGTCCAGGAGTATCAGGTCCGGAACATCCTGATCAGCCAGCTTGATAGCGTCTTTACCGTTGGATGCCTGGATGGTATCAAACCCATTGCGGGAAAGATTGTAATGCAGGAACTCGAGAATATCAGGTTCATCATCCACAATGAGCACTTTGATCTTGTTGTCCGTCATATCCATTGGAATATCTGAAAGGATGTAAGGTAAGGCAGGCTGTGTATTAATCATGCACAAATATCAGAAGATTCTCGCAGGAATCAGTTTTGTCCTCCAGGTAATACAGCCAATGTATCCCTATGCTGACATCAGGATTGACACTGTTAATTTAATGTAAACCGCATAAGCTATACCTATTCAGGTTGTTTCGAAGCGAAGGCTATCGTTGTAAAATCAATGTAAAAACATGTGCAGTAATCCATGTATGATTTAACGAAATGTTGAACAGCAAAATGCAAGAGGCCCCAAACATCGCAGGTAATTTTGCAGCGTCAAATGACACATATTGATTTCTCTCGAAACGACAATTTAAAAAAAGACTTATGAAAGTTCTATTTACCTGTTTAACTTTTCTTTTAACCCTCAATGTATTTTCACAGACGATCGTTGTCGTGAAGGATGCTGACCTTGGTACTGACACTGTCAGTTGGACCAGGGATAATGTCTATCACCTGGATGGATATGTGATCCTTGAATCAGGTGGCTTATTGAATATTGAAGCCGGTACTGTCATCAAAGGTCTGGCAACCCCTTCTACAGGAGATATTTCTTCTGCGCTGATCATTGCCAGAGGCGCGAAGATCAACGCGCGCGGAACTGCAGATCAACCAATCATCTTCACTGCGGAGTTTGACGATGTTACAGATCCTTCTGATCTGACCAAGAATGATCGTGGACTCTGGGGTGGTGTTTTAATACTGGGAAGCGGTATAGTAGGTGTCAACAGCGGCCTCTTTAATGTTGAAGGAATTCCAAGCACTGAAGGCAGGGCAGAATATGGAGGAACAAACAATGATGATAACTCAGGCGTCCTGAAGTATGTGTCGATCCGTCATGGTGGAAGCAAGCTGGAAGCCAATAATGAGATCAATGGTTTGACACTTGCAGCCGTAGGTCGTGGAACCGAACTGGATTTTATTGAAGTGTATGCAAACCTTGATGACGGTATTGAATGGTTTGGCGGCGCTGCCAATGTCAAGCATGCTGTCGTTTCTTTTTGCGGTGATGATAGCTATGATTATGATCAGAGCTGGGATGGCCTTGGTCAATTCTGGCTTTCACTCCAGGATGAAGAAGGTGGCCGTGGTGGTGAGTGGGATGGTAGTGAAGCATCAGACCTTAATCCAAAGGTTAGCCCGGTGATCAGTAATGTCACTTTTATCGGTGGAGGACTGACCACAGTGAATGGCGATAATAATGATGCGCTCCGCATTCGTAATGATGGAGCAGCTAAAGTATATAACTCCATTTTTACAGGTTTTGCCAGAAGGGCCATCGGTATTGATGATAATTCATGGCAGCGATTCCTGGATGGACAGATCACCTTTGACAACAATATCTTCAGCGACTTTGTGGCAGGAAATGATTTTTCTTCCCTGGTAAGTGGTCTTGAAAAACAATTGCTTGTTGATCATCTCAATAATCGTGTCAATACAATTGAATCACCAGTACTGGGAGGCATTTCACGAACCAATGACGGTGGCCTTGACCCAAGAATCAGTGCCGGATCACCAGCATTGGATGGTGCTAAACTGATCGCTAATGACTTCTTTGATGCGGTTCCATACAGAGGCGCATTCAACAACAAGAACAACTGGGCCTTAGGTTGGAGTGCACTGGATGCCAATGGTCATTTTGGTGATCTGGTGGTGCCTGCACCTGTACCAGTAGTTGTAGTAAAGGATAACGATATCAATGCCGGTGAAACCATTACCTGGACAGCAGACAATATCTACCTGCTGGACGGATATGTGTTCGCTGAAAATGGTGCTGTTCTGAATATCGAACCAGGAACTATCATCAAGGGTGTGGCATCGCCTTCAACAGGTGATAAAACATCTGCACTCATCATGAGCCGCGGATCACGCATCAATGCCATCGGTACTGCATGTGAGCC
>DATHZY010000066.1:0-6745 GCA_035458325.1 Saprospiraceae bacterium
CTCACTGAATACTGCTCACTGAATACTGCTCACTGAATACTGCTTACTGAATACTGCTTACTGAATACCGATTACTGCTTACTGAATACTGCTTACTGAATACCGATTACTGAACACTGCTTACTGAATACTGCTTACTGAATACTGCTTACTGAATACCGATTACTGAACACTGCATACTGCATACTGCCCACTTACTTCTTCATCTTCTTCAACGTAATCTGATCCTCGCTGGTATCATCCAATGCAGCCGGCCTTTCCGAACCATCAAATTTCATATTGATGACCAGGGTCTTTTTATCGACCAGGTTATAGATGCCTTGCATCCGGGCTACTTCGATCTGGCCTTCATCCATCTTGATAATAAAATCAACCTTATGTGGTGTGACGGAGTCATCTGTTTCATAAAACATATCAAATGTAAGTCCTTCGGCCTGGTAGTTTTTCCCCCCGACGTGTTCACCGCCGACCGTGAATGAAACGTATCCGTCCTTATCAAAATGGATGATTCCCACTTCACCATTATCTTCTCCCTTCCACTTTCCGACCAGCGACTGTGCAGAGATAATTTGGCTTGAAAGCGTGATCGTAAGGAAGAGCGAAAGAAGACTGATGTTTGACTTTTTCATGTGATTATAATTTTATTGAATCATGAGTTGCGAAGGTAATACATTGCAAGGAGCAAGGAGTAAGGGGCAAGGAGTATACTTTTTCTCCTTGCTCCCTGCCCCTTGCAAACTATCCGTATCTTGGTAATGAACATGGAAAAGGAACGAACACCGTCAACTGGCAAATCCTCTTTAAAAGGCCTTGTTTTAGCCGGAGGAGAAAGTACCCGCATGGGCGCTGATAAAGGTCTATTGGAATATCATGGCATGCCACAGCGTGAATATCTGTTGCGGCTCTTAAAGGGATTTACAACCGAAGCATATATCTCCTGCAAGCCTGGACAGATCAGGGACGGCATCCTGCCGTTGATTGAAGACAGACATGAAAACCTCGGACCATTTGGTGGGATATTATCAGCTTTTGAATTTGATCCGCAGGCTGCCTGGCTCGTCGTCGCCTGTGATTTTCCGCTGCTGGATCATGCAGCGATAAGCCAACTGGTAGAAGAGCGTGATCTAACTTCCATCGCCACCAGTTTTCTGGATACCCATACGCTGATGCCGGAGCCATGGATCACGATCCTCGAACCCAGGATCTATCCGATCTTACAGGATTATCATTCCCGGGGCAGGAGTAGCCTGCGGGGTGTGTTAGTGGATTTCAACAGTGCCCTCATACGCGCTAACAATCCCCATGTACTGCTCAATGCAAATACACCAGAGGAAGAAGCGCAGATCAGGAAGATGATCAGCCACTGATCGCCATGAGCGCCCACGGCTTGAAAGCCGTGGCAATTCAATTCATGGCTTGGGAGCCATGTTTTGCGCTCAGGTTTTTCCTTCGCCTTCGCCTTTATTTTGGTAAATGTTAAAGGGTAAAAGGTAAATGTTTAATCCTTCCTTCGCCTTCAAGCCCCATCTACACAACCAAAAAATACCCCGGCTTAAAAGCCGGGGCAATTATAGATTTCAGACAGATTTTTCACTTTTCACTCTTCACTTTTCACTTTTCACTCTTCACTTCTAATGCCTCGTCACTACAAACCGTGCCACATGGATATTTGCAGCTTGTTGCACTTTGAGAATATATGAACCCTCCGAAAGTATGGATACATCGATCGAGTTATCGGCCGATTTTTGTTGAGTCAACAAGGTGCCGGTGATATCAAAGATGGCATATACATACGCACCGTTAATTCCGTTGATGTTCAGGGTCTCCGTAGCCGGCACGGGGTAAACGTCAAGAGCAATTGTAAAAGGTGCATTGAAAACGCCAGTGATGATAACATCAACAGAGGAGGAGAGGGCAGAGCAGCCAGAAGGAAAGGTTACCAGTACTGCATAGGTCCCGCTCACAAGTGGAATGATGGTATCGGATGTGGCTCCATCAAGAGGTGCACCATTTAGGTACCATTGAAACGCAACGCCACCTTCTGTCGGATAGATCTTATTACTATCCGTCTCTAGACCCACTTCCGGTACATAAAATGGTAAAACTTCAATTTCCGCAATGGCTGATGTGCCACATGGATTAACACCTCCTGCGGTTACTGTCCCTTCTGTTTCACCGGCTCTCATCGTTACCGCTATTTCATTTGACGGGCCTAATATCTCCCAATCAGCAGGATGTGTCCAGACGACCTCATCATAATATTCTCCTACGCCGACAAATTCTACTGTATCTCCCATGCATGGAGTTGCATCGCCGGTGACACTATACATCCTTGGACGCAATTCAGGCGTTACATTCCGGTTAAATGGTGCAGTTGCGCCACATTGGTTTGTTCCTATCACAGACACTATACCTGGCATCGCACCCACTTGTGTCTGGATAGTTGGCAGGTTTGCATTTCCTTGTATAGCCCAATCTCCTGGAAGAGTCCAGATAAAATCATCGACATCCGTTTCTATGGCAGTATAGGGTATGATTTCACCTTCGCATGGTGAATTGTCACCGGTAACGTTTGTAATCTTAGGTAAAAGAGATGGACCTGCATTGATACTGATAGGGCTCGAAAATCCGCAGGCATTGGATCCGGTCACAGAAATGACTCCACCATTACGTCCTACTTTCACGTTGATGGTATCATTATTCGGATTGCCTATAATCTGCCATCCGGTGGGGAATAACCAGAAAAACAAATCCACATCCTGGGAAGAAATGGAATAGGTCACCGTATCATTTTCGCAAGGGGAAGGTGAGCCCTGGAAATCAGCGATCACAGGTAACATATTACAATACGGCAGGATTTCAATATCCGAGCCATAACCAAAGATCCAGGCGGTTCCATTTGGATTGGGTAGTCCTGTTACGCCAAACATGGGAAAGTCAGTGATGTAGCCTGCCTGCCAGTTTGCTCCGCCATTGAAGGTCGTATATACACGTCCTTCTGCTGTCGAACGGCCTACGATGATACCAGTGTCAGGGGTGATAAAGTATACTCCATCCCAGAAACGATCGATAGGCAGGTTGATGGGTTCCCAGGTATCACCTGCATCAGGCGTATGCCACATGGTTTTTTTGAAGCTGGATGTTATCAGCCAACCTTCCTGGCCTATGAAATGAGTTTGCTCATATTGCAGGCCTGCTTCAGGAGCAGTCAGCGTATTCCAGGTAAGTCCTTTGTTTTCACTGCGCAAGATTAATCCATTGAATCCGGTGGCCATGTATCGGTTGGCGTCAATCTTTGCAAGTGAGCGTACCTGGGCATTGGTTTGGAAAACGGTGTCCCAGGTAATACCGGCATCGGTTGTACGAAGGATCAAACCTGACGGAGAGCACGCCATCACGATATTAGCATCCACCGCAAGTACATCGATGAAGTTGGCGCCGAGTAAGGCCAGCTTTTCCTGCCATGTAACACCCATATCCGCAGAGTGATAGATGCGTTGGTTAGCACCCATCCAGATATCGTTAGTTGTCAGGCCATGAACCGACAGGAAAGATCGGGTCTCACCAAAGGAAATATCTTCCCAGATTGCTCCTCCATTGGTCGTGCGAAGGAATGTACCGTCTGTTCCGACCGCAAAACCAAAGTTACGGTTGAGGAAAAAGACATCATTCATGATCTTGCGATCCGGTCCGGAGGTTTCAATCCAGGTCTCACCCGCATCAGTTGTCAGTGCGATGCTGCTCAGATCGTTTCCAACCCAGAATTCAGTGTCAGAAAACGAGGCCACAGAATAATTACGTTGATTGATCAGGCCAAGATCTTTTTGTGTCCACGTCAGGCCGCTGTCTACAGAAATTGTAGCTACACCATTAAAGGTGGCGGCCATGAGTACATTGGGACTTGCACCAAAGGTGAAGTCATTGCTCGAATTGTGTATGGTATTATTGCTGACCTCGGTCCAGTTGAGTCCCCCATCCAGGCTATGGTATACTGTCCTGCCGTCGAGTGCTACTCCATATTGCGCATTATAGAACTTGACTACATCAGGACGCTCTACATCCGTTGAGGAATTCCACATACCGCCTCCATTGGCCGTTGAATAAATCACAGGAGTGGTACCGCTTGTGAAGCACCAGATATGTTGTGCATCCAGTATGTGGCCTCCATCAATGCCGGAGGTGACCGGGAGATTGAGATCTGTCCAGCTGTTATTGGTCCATCGAAAGACACCCTCATCAGCGACCACCAGGATATCGGTCGTGCTGATGATGTGAATAGCAACGATTCCTCCAGGTGCATTGGCCACTTCATTCCAGGTTTCCCCTGCGTCTGCAGTGATAATCAATCCCTGTCCGCCGGCTGCTGCAAAGGCACCAGACATGTCTTCAAGATAATCTACCGCGTCAAGGCTCCAGCCACTGTCCCAGGCGTCCAGTAATGTCCATCGCTTGGTACCCGGATCAAGCCTGAGCACCATGTCATCGGGACCTACCGCATAGCCATGGCCATCCGGATGCAGGGCGATGTCTGTGACATGTTCCAGTTTGGCCAATGGGTATTGGCGGATCCATTGGGCACTCAGGGATGCAGATTGTAACAGGAAAAGTGGGGTGATGAGTAAGAGGGAGTATAAAGATTTCATGAGTACATGCAATTGGGTGAATGATTAAGGATGCTAAAAGTACTTTAAACCCATTGAATGGACTTCACCTTGCTGAGGGTAAATGAGGTTTTTTATCTATTGAAAATTATACAAGGAGGAAGGGAGGGTACGTATTACTGTCCACCTAAAGCGTTCGTTTGTAGGGCAATACCCGGTGTGTCCTCCTTGGGTTGGCCCTGGATGGCCCTGAATGCATCATCCACGGTTACAAAAAAGTTTTTTCCACCAATTTTTTCAGTCAGCCCTGATTTATGGAATTTATCCCGGACAGGGCCTTTGACCTCGGCCAGGACGATCCGGATATTTTCTTTGCCGGTCTCCTCGATCATTTCCGCAAAAATCTCAAGCGCTGAGCTGTCAATGCTGTGGATGCTCTCCATGTCAATGATGATCGTATGGATGGGGTCCTTGCGCCGGTTTTTATACTCAGTCAGTACATCGCGGAACCGGTCAATGTTGGCAAAAAAGAGAGGGGCATCAAACCTGAATATCAATATGCCTTCAGCCGTCTCCAGTCCTTTGAATCGACGCACATTGCGAAAGACATGGGTGCCGGGGACTTTCCCGATTTCTGCATGATGGGGATAGGATGTTTCGAAGATGATCCATGCTAGCGACAATAATACACCGATCCCGATTCCGGGTCCGATCCCAAGGATCAGGGTGCCCGTAAAGGTGACCATCATCATCCAGAAATCCTTGCGATCCAACAACCATAGTTTTTTTGCTTCACGTATTTTCAGCAGGCTGGAGACGGCCACAAGGATGACAGCGGCGAGGATCGCATTGGGCAGGAAATAAAAGAGTGGGGTGAGGAAAAGAAGGGTGAGGATAATCAGTACCGAACTGATGATCATCGACATCCCTGTCCGGGCACCGGCTTTGTCATTGACCATTGATCGCGACATGCCACCGGTCACCGGAATCGATTGTAACAGGCCACTTGACATATTCGCAAGCCCCAGGCTGATCAGTTCGCGATTGGTGACCAGCTTGTAGCTTTTATGCCTGGCCTGGATAGCCCTTGCCACGGCGGTACTTTCCATAAAACTCACCAGGGCTATGGCAAAGGCAGTGGGAAAGAGTATCCTGAAATTTTCAAAAGAAAAGGAGGTAAACCTGGGTGTGGGTAATCCCTGAGGGATCGAGCCTACGATGCTCATGCCCTGCTGATCAAGTCTCAATATCCAAGTGATGAGGATGGAGGCAAACACGGTGATCAGGGCACCTGGAAACGTTGGAATATATTTTTGGAAAAGGAAAAGCACCATGACAGCGATGATTCCGGTGATCATGGTGAGCACGTGAATCTGCGTGAGCTGCGGGATAATTTCCATCACGATTTCATGCAGATGTTGCGTTTTGGTCAGGCTGATGCCGAGGATATGCTTGAGCTGGCTCAGGCCGATAAGGATAGCCGCAGCGGACGTAAAACCCAGGAAGACCGGGTTGGATAAAAAATTGACCAGGAAACCAAGTTTGGCAAAGCCCAGGGTAAACTGGATTAGTCCTACTGTAAGTGCGAGTATGGTCACCAACGCCAGATATTCAGTTGAACCGGTTTGAGCAATCAGTCCGATGCCGGCAGCGGTCAGCAATGCTGTCAATGCACCCGGACCCACGCTCAGTTGGCGCGAAGTGCCAAACCACGCATAGACCATAGCCGGCAGGGTGGAGGCATAAAGTCCATATACAGGCGGTAATCCTGCGATCATCGCATACGCCATCCCCTGGGGTATGAGCATCACTCCTACCGTCAGCCCCGCTACCAGGTCAAACCTGAAATCAGGACGCTGGTAGTTTTTTACCCAGTCTGGGATGAGTGTTATTTTCCTTGAGTTTCTGCTCACTACTGTAAAAGTAAACAGTTAGCAGTTAGAAACTAGCAGTTAGCAACGAGCAGTGAACAGTTAGGTCGCAGGAGCAAACATTTCGACTCCGCTCAATGCATCGCTCCTGTAAAGGCAAGTCACTTCATACCTGTTGGCTGATGGCTGATAGCTGACAGCTGATAGCTGATAGCGCGAGAAGTAAAATCATCTGGTTACCCGAGAATCACAGCTCCATCTTGCTCCTTCTCA
>DATHZY010000067.1:0-14129 GCA_035458325.1 Saprospiraceae bacterium
TTACAGACTATTTTTCAGCGGATGAAGCACTGAAAACTATCGCGATCATCGGCCCGTCCACCGAAGGAGCCCAGCTGGAAGGAAGCAAAGCGTTCGCTAAGGAATTTATGGGCCGCCATGGCATCCCTACTGCAGCATACAAGTACTTTCAAAAGGAAGAGCTTGATGAGGCTTTGGCCTATCTGGCTGGTCATACGTTACCTGTAGTCCTCAAAGCTGATGGACTTGCTGCCGGTAAAGGTGTTTTGATATGTAATACACTGGCTGAGGCTGAGCTTGAAATCAAGGAGATGTTGTCCGGAAAATTTGGTGACGCGAGCACTACCATTGTGATCGAACAATTCCTCACCGGCATTGAATTCTCTGCGTTTGTATTGACGGATGGCAATCAATTTGTCTTGTTACCGGAAGCAAAAGATTACAAACGCATAGGCGAAGGCGACACTGGCCTTAACACCGGTGGTATGGGTGCAGTTTCACCCGTCTCCTTTGTAGACGAAACATTATCTCAAAAAGTATTGGCACAAATCATAGAGCCTACCATCAAGGGCCTCCGTGAAGAAAAGATAAAATACAAAGGGTTTATTTTCTTCGGCCTCATTGTAGTCAACAACGAGCCTTTTGTCATTGAATACAACTGCAGGCTGGGAGACCCGGAGACCGAAGTGATCATTCCACGGTTGCAGACAGATCTCGTCGAATTATTACTCGCCGCATGGCAAGGCACCCTTTCGGTTTCCACCATCAACATAGACAGCAGATCAGCTGTGACGATTGTGCTGGCCTCCGGAGGATATCCCGGTGCATTTGAAAAAGGAAAAACCATCAAGGGACTCGACCATGTAGATGGTAGCAGGATTTATCATGCTGGCACAAGTATCTATGATAAATCGGTCATCACTTCAGGTGGCCGTGTGTTAGCGATAACGAGCATGGGCAGCACCCTGACCAGGGCACTGGAGAAGAGCCTCATTAATGCAGAGACGATTCAGTTTGAAGGAAAGTATTACAGGAGAGATATCGGGAAGGATTTGTTGTAGTTTTCAGCTATCAGCTGTCAGCTATCAGTTTTCAGGTTTCAAAGCTGCCAGCTTCCAGAGCATTTATAATTACTCTCACGACTTACTCTCGCGTCTTACTCTCACAATTCACGGATTACTCACAATTCACAACTCACAACTCACTCACCACTCACAACTCACAACTCACAACTCACTCACCACTCACCACTCACCACTCATGCTTCGACCTGCACGCGCGCATCCATGTGCTACAGCTCAGCAACCGCAACTCACCACTCACCACTCACACCAAGTGCCATAGATTTTCCAAAAGAAAATAAATGAGCGCTGTGATCAGCAGGATCGAGATTACATTCATGACAAATCCTGTACGTACCATATCCCAAATCCGCAGATAACCTGATCCAAAGGCAATGGCATTTGGCGGGGTGCCTGCAGGCATCATAAATCCGCAGGATGCAGCCATCGTAGCAGCTACCATGAGCATGAATGGGTGAATCCCGGCTGCTATGGCAATAGGAGCAAGGACCGGTAATATCATCGTGACCGTAGCGAGATTGGAAGTAAACTCAGTCAGGAAATTTACAATCGTCACCACCAGCAGGATCACCAGGAAAACACCTAGTACGGACAGGCCAGTCATTTGTCCGCCGATCCATACCGCAAGTCCACTGCTTTCAAATGCATCAGCAAGTGCCATGCCTCCGCCAAATAACAAGATGATCCCCCACGGTAGCTTGACAGCATCCTCCCAGACCAGAAGGTTTCCTTTAGCACCCTGACCGGATGGCAACAAAAACAGTATTATACCAGCAGCCATGGCGATGATCGTATCATCAATGGCGGGTATAAACCTTTGCAAAATAAATGACCTGCATATCCAGGCTAAGGCTACAGTAATAAACACGACTGTCACACTTTTTTCGGCAAACGACATTGCGCCCAGGCCGGCATGTCTACGGTTCATCTCCTCATGTCCTCCCAATAACACTTCCTGTCCGAGTGGAAAACCAATCCGCGTTAGATAAAACCAGCATATCAGGAGTAACACCACCGCTAAAGGAAATCCAACCATAAACCACTGCAGGAATGAAATCTCCGTCTGATACATATCTCGTACAACACCCGCCAATACCAGGTTGGGTGGTGTGCCAATCAATGTCGCAACACCACCAATGGATGCTGCATAGGCAATCGCCAACATCAGTGCTTTATTAAATCGTGTGGTCGTTTCATTTTCCCTGCCAGATGCAACCTTGATGATGGCTAATCCGATCGGCAACATCATCACGGCTGTAGCTGTGTTGGAAATCCACATTGAAAGGAAAGCAGTGGATATCATAAAGCCAAGAATGATCATATGGAGTTTTACGCCCATGCTGCGGATGATGTTGATCGCTATCCGGTTGTGTAATCCTGTCTTCTCAATGGCAATAGCCAACAGAAATCCTCCGATGTAGAGGAACACCAAAGGGTGGCCATAGGCCGAGGTTGTGTCTCCGATGTTAGAAATCTTCAGGAGCGGAAAGAGCAGGATGGGCAAGAGAGAAGTGACCGGTAGCGGAACACATTCAGAAACCCACCAGACCGCTATCCACACCGTCACCGCCATGACGGCTATTGCCTCCTGGCTCATCCCCGCGGGATGCACTCCCTGCCAAAGAAAAAGAAATAATAAAGGTCCAGCCCAAAATCCAACCCTGATCCACACAGCACCCTGATTCCCTTGGTTTTGCGCCTGTATATTTTCCTGTCCTGCCATATGCAGGCCTAAACTACTACAGTCAGGGACATCTGAGGTACACTGTACCTGAAAGTTTGTCCGTTACATCCGGATCAGGACCGGTTTGCGTTACTGATTGATAAACCCGATCTTTATAGAATGGAAAAGAAATTGTTTGCTTTCACCTCTGTGCTCGTCAGCTTCTGCTGCCTGGTGATCTTTAGTTCCTTTCACGACAAGGAGACTATCCATCCTGACTCAGCCAATGTTAAGCCAGGCTTGCAGCAACACATTGCCAGCTTTGACCTGGACAAGCCATTCTCCTTTGCAGGGGAATCTATTCCTGACGGTAATTTTGATGCGCTGGAACGGCTGGATCGTGAATTGATCATCAACACTTATCTGCATTCCGCCTTGCTGTTGAATATCAAGCTGGCGAACCGCTACTTTTCAGTCATTGAACCTATCCTGGCGCAATATGGTATACCGGAGGATTTCAAATACCTGTGTGTGGCCGAAAGCAACCTTCGCATGGCTACATCACCGGCTGGTGCCAAGGGACTTTGGCAGTTTATGGAACCTGCCGGCAAAGCCTATGGCCTCGAAATCAATGCAGAAGTAGATGAAAGATACCATGTAGAAAAATCCACTGAAGCCGCATGCAAGTTTATCCTTCACCTGAAAAAACGATTTGGCTCCTGGACCATGGCCGCAGCGGCATACAATATGGGAGAAACTATCCTGAGCAAACGAATAACAGACCAAAGGGCAAATTCTTTTTATGATTTAAACCTCAACGAAGAAACGTCCCGGTACATCTTTAGGATTATTTCCATCAAGGAGATCATGAACGACCCTGAGCAGTTTGGTTTCTTTGTGGAAGAGGACCATCTCTACCCACCTTTCAGTGATTACTACACCATCCATGTCGAGGAACCCGTTCCGAATCTCGCCGACCTGGCCGTAAAGCATGGCACGAGTTACAGGATGCTGAAAGTGTATAACCCGTGGCTGATTGGTTCGTTGCTGACCAATAAGAGTGGCAAACGATATGAGATTCGGGTACCGAAAAAGTAAAAATAGCAGGCAGGAATTAGGAGATAGGAAATAGGAGGCAGTGGTAAGCAGTATTCAGTATTCAGTAAGCTGTTTTCAGTAAACTGTATTCAGTATTCAGTGGGCAGTGGGCCGTCTTCAGTAAGCTGTATTCAGAATGCAGTAAGCAGTGTCTACCAATATTATTTTTCTCTTTTCATTTTTCATTTTTCTTTTCACTTACACAAAAGGCTCCATCAGCTCCGGATGAGCGGCGATGGCAGCACCGATGATCCCAGCATCATTATAGGCAGTTGCATTGACGACCGGAGTGCGCAGATGATTGAAGTGGTGTGCAAACTCATCAAACCTGAAACTGATACCACCCCCTAAAACAATTAATCTCGGAGACAACATCAGGATCATATAATCCAGAAACTCAGACAACTCTTTTGCCCAGGTGTCATAATCCAGGCTCCGCTCTTTGCGTGCCCGGTTACTGACCCAGTTTTCAGCGATGTCCCCTTTATACTGGATGTGGCCAAACTCCGTATTCGGAATGAGTATGCCATCATAAAATAATGCTGAACCTATGCCTGTGCCTAACGTGAGCAGGAGGACCGTTCCCTTGATATGATTGATCCTGCCATACATTCGCTCGGCTACACCTGCCGCATCTGCATCATTGATGACATAATACTTATGACCCGTATAGCTCTGTAGCAACTCCTCTACATTGGTGCCGATCCATGCCTTATCAATATTGGCAGCAGACAAGGAGACACCGTCGACAATGATAGCCGGAAATCCAACACCTATTTTATCTCCTTTCCAATCCAGTTGGATGATAGCATCCCGGATAGCGGCAGCAACGGCATCGGGCGTGGATGGCTGAGGCGTATCAATCTTGAAACGATCACCGATCATTTCACCACTATCCATATCAATCAATCCGAACTTAATACCGGATCCGCCGATGTCTATACCGAGTGCAGGAGACTTCACAGATACTATCGGATTACCTTAACGGTCATCTTGATATCCTTCGTTGGGCGGTCTCGTGCATCTTTAGGTGCCCTGGCAATCTGGTCGAGGACATCAAAGCCGGAAACCAACCTGCCGTACACTGAATAGTCCCTGTCCAGGAATGGAGTGCCCCCATGCTCAAGGTAAGCGGCGCGTTGCTCCTCCGTATATTTAAAGCCTTTCTTCTTTTCAAGCATGTCCAGCATACTCGCGTCTACCGCCGTACCCTGCACAATATAAAACTGGGAACCGGATGATTTACGTTCAGGATTGACACCATCACCGGTCCTGGCCGCTGCTATGGCACCCCTGATATGAACAAGGCTGTCGACAAACTCCCCAGGCACCTGATACCCTGGTCCTCCTGAGCCCAGTGCTACACCGGGTGCTGCATTGCGTGAGTTTGGATCACCTCCCTGGATCATAAATCCGTCAATAACTCTATGGAACAGGAGTCCGTCATAAAATCCTTCTCCTGCAAGTTTGAGAAAATTGTCCCGGTGTTGTGGGGTGGCATCATACAATTCCGCCATCATGACACCAAAATCAGTGGTGATTTCAATGAGGCATTTTGAAGGAGGATCTATCACTATGGATTGTGTCATGGTATTGGTCTTTTTTCCTTTGATTGCTTTGAGTGTAACATCATATTTTCCGGCATGGGTATACCGGTGAGTGGTCGTGGAATCCGTAGACTGCGCACCATCCCCAAAATCCCAGACGTAGGTATCAGCGCCTTCTGATGTATTGTTAAAATCAACAGAGGCCGGAGCTTCTGCATGCTGTGCGCTCATCGTGAATCTCGCCAATGGATTCATGCAGGCCGTAAATCCCGCAAAGGAGAGGGTCAATAGAAATAAAGTTCGTTGCTTCATTATTTTAGTTTTATAGTCATGCGGACATCCTTCACCGGACGATCCATTTGATCTTTTTCAAGTTTACTGATCTTATCGGCAACCTCCATACCGGAGAGGACCTCTCCGAACACGGTGTATTCCATATCCAGGTTTGGATAACCACCCTGGTCCAGGTAAAGTTGCTTCTGGACATCATTGTATTTTATTTTTTTCGAGAGTTCAACCGTCAATAAGTCCTGGGCTGAAACCTTCTTGCCAGTCACTATATAAAATTGGCTGCCGGAGGATTTCTTTAGTGGATTGGGTGTTCTCGCTGCAGCCAGGGCGCCTCTGAGGTGAGGTGAACCAATTTCAGCATCAATTTCATACCCGACCGTTCCACCACCAAGTCTGGTACCGGCAGGTGCATTTCTAGAATCAGGATCACCACCCTGGATCATAAAACTTTCGATGACCCTATGAAACAAGAGGTCGTTATAGAATCCTTCCTTCACCAGCTTGACAAAATTGTCCCTGTGTTTTGGTGTGCTGTTATACAGCAGGACGGTTATATCCCCATATTCCGTGGAGATAACTGCCTGGTATTCTTTCTCTTTGCACCCGGAAGCCAACAAGGCTGCACATACTAACCCGGTGACAAAGAGGGATGTAAGTCGCTGAAACATGATCAGTTATTTTCTGGATTGGACAGCAAAGGTGCAAAATATGCGATTACTTTTCGCTGCAGTAATTGCTCCTGGGCATGTAATCCTTTAACATCCAGCGGCATTAATGGTTTCCAGTGTGGCCAGCCATCTGCATCGATGCCCTCAAATTCGAAATACCCATCTTCCGATAAAAGGTGACAGATGGCCAGATGCATGAGATCCTGTTTTTCTTCTTTTGTAAATTTTTCCTGCCTTTTCCCAAGTTCCTGCATCCCTATCAGGTAAAGCACGGCATTGAGATCGGGCAGCTCCTTTCGGTCAAACCGGTCCTTTACCCAATGGCGGACCCTTAACCATTCAAATTCCTGTTGCCAGTCTTCCATAGCCCTCAAAGATACACGATGCTATTTAACGCTGCTGAAGAGTACCATCCCTGAGGAATTATCCAGTCCGCAAAGCACTCATTGAAATTTCACCTGAAAGGATGAACAAGCGCTATCACTCAATCCAGAGCTTTAGGGCTTTTCTGATGACCTGAAGGAAACTAAAAGACTCAGATTGAAAAAGGACAGACCTACCTAAATTGTATGCTGATCAATCGTCACAAGACCGTTAAATTGGAAGGAATTACTACTTCGGTATGCACTTGAAACTACCTCAAATACTGCTGCTGTGGCTGATGAGCTCAACCACACTCCAGAGCCAGGATATTGATTCCATCCGGGCGCAATATGCACTCGCCTCTGATCCGACCGGGATTGCCAACCAATGCATGGCATTGGGAAAAGCGTACCTCTATAAAAATCAGGACAGCGCCGCTTATTATTTTAACGCAGGGAGAAATGCTTTACCTGATGAGGGATATGACAGTCTGTATGTAAGGCTGTATGAACGAAATAGTGCGCTGGAAGAATTCAGAGGAAACATTCCCGAAGCTTTAAGACTAGCCCACCTGGGGTTAGTCAGAGCTATCCAATCTGATGACCAGTGGGGAATAAGTAAATTGTATAGCGTTTTGGGGAGGTATCATATGCGGGTCACCCATTACGACTCAGCAACCTATTACTGGAATCTTCTACTAGAAAAATATGAGCTCGAAGATGATCAATACAGTAAGTGGGTGCCCTATCATCTGTTGGCAGAGATGCATAAAAATCTGGGGGACTGGACTAAGTCCAAAGATTACTTTGACAAGTCCCTGGCCAGTGTCCGGCTTGAAAAAAAACCAAAGGATTATCTGTTTTTACTCTATAACTACATCATTGCCTGTGAAGTCGAGGGTGAACTGGACCTATACTCCCAGCTCAAGGATGAATATCTCTCCTTTAAACATGAACAAGGCATGGATATCCTGAGTCCTGAGCATAGTGCTATGACCAGAATAAATGAAACACCTGCCCAATTACGCAAAAGATTATTGACATTCCTTCCCTTTCATCTAAAGAATAACAGTCATTTCAGTGCATGTGATTCATATTATCATCTGGGCAAAAGCTACCTGGAAGAAAAGAAATATGATGACGCTATTCTGGCCTTTACCAATATGCTGGCCACCATTGATTCCTTGGATTTCCTTTCCCTGAAATATGCCGGACATGCTGCCCTTGCGCAGGCTTACGCCGCAAAAGCCGACTATAAAAAGGCACTTTACCATTATCAGCTACGCTATGCACTCCATGATTCCCTGATGCATCTTGAGAATCTCAGGCAGATGAATGAGCTCAATATCAAGTATGAGACTGTTGAAAAAGAAAAACAACTGGCAGAGACCACCTTACACCTTGAATCAGCAAGGATAAACCAGCGATTGATGAGCCTGGTCTTGCTGGGCGCACTCATCATTTCCGGTCTGAGCATTTATGCGTTTCGAACCAAGATCAAATCCAATAAACAGCTCGAAGAAAAAAACCGCCAGATCTCAAAGGCATTGCAAGAAAAAGATATCCTCCTTCGTGAAATACACCATCGTGTCAAAAACAACCTGCAGATGATCTCGGCCCTGCTATACCTGCATGGTAAATCAGTGGATGATTCAACTGCACAGGAAGCATTGATGGAAAGCCAGAACAGGGTCCAGTCGATGGCGATGATCCACCAGAATCTCTATCAGGATGAAAACTTACTCGGCGTCAGCATCAAGGACTACCTAGACAAATTGCTCAACCATCTGATCAGCTCCTATAATATCGAAAAAGACAGGATTACCATCCTGAAAAAAATAGACATCCCACAGATGGATGTCGATACAGTGATCCCACTCGCCCTGATCATCAATGAGTTGATCAGTAACGCGTTGAAGTACGCTTTTAGGGATGGGCGCCGTGGTGAAATAAAAGTATCCCTCCAACAAACTGATGGCCTGATCAACCTGGAAGTCAGCGACAACGGGATGGGCCTTCCGGAGAACTTCTCGGTGGAGTCGTCTTCTAATTTCGGACTCAAACTGATCAATATCCTATGTGACCGTCTTGGAGCAACCTGGTCAGCCCAATCCGGAAAAGGAACCCGAATTGATATCCATATTCCCTTGAAAATAGCTGCCTGAACATGGTGAACCCAATCAATATCCTGATCGTAGAAGATGAAGCCCTCGTGGCTGCCATGATCAAAGAAGCCCTGTCCGGAACAAGATATACGGTGCGGGCAGTGGCTTTTACGAAAGCATCCGCTGAAAAATACCTGCTCAATGAACCCATTGACGCCGCTTTACTGGACATCAACCTGGATGGTCAATTTGATGGAATCGAGATTGGCCGACTGATCAGGGACCAGCACCATATTCCATTCCTGTACATCACTGCCCATGCAGATGACCAGACCCTTCACAATGCAAAACTGACCCAACCATCCGGGTATATCATCAAGCCATTTACAGAACGCGATCTGCTCGCCGGCCTGGAAATTGCGATCTATAATTTTCACCAGAAACATTCTTCCTCCAGGGATCTCCATTCAATCAACCAACGTTTGAAGGAGCCGTTGTCCGCCCGTGAGCTGGATGTCCTCAGGCTGATATTTGATGGACGTACCAACCAACAGATGTCTGAAGAATTGTTTATTTCCATCAATACCATTAAGACCCATCTCTCCAGGCTCTTTATAAAACTCAATGCCGGTTCCCGCACCGAGGCTATCGCAAGGGCAAGGGACCTCATGTGACCGCCCCGGTATTGCAGAGGAGTGGATGCGGACACCACCCAATCAATTTTATACCTTTGCGGTACACAATAAGCAGATAACGAATGAAATTTGGTGTCGTAGTATTTCCTGGTTCCAACTGTGATGATGATATGATGCATGTCCTGGGCACGGTCCTGGGCGCAGAGGTGCATAAATTATGGCATAAGGATACGTCCCTGGAGGGTTATACCCCTGACGACTGTATTATTTTACCAGGTGGATTTTCATACGGTGATTACCTAAGGGCCGGAGCTATTGCCCGGTATTCTCCGATTATGCAATCTGTGATTGCCTTTGCCAACAACGGTGGCAAGGTATGGGGCATATGCAATGGCTTCCAGATCCTTTGTGAGTCCGGGTTATTGCCTGGTGCCCTGGTACGTAACCGTGACCAGAAGTTTATTTCCAAGAATATCCACCTCCGTGTGGAGACCACCGATTCCCTGATCACCAATAAATGTAGCAAAGGCCAGGTCCTGAAGATGCCCATTGCCCACGCAGAAGGGAGATATATTACAGATAACCAAGGACTTGCAGAACTTCAGGCCAATGACCAGATCCTCTTTAGATATTGCAACCCAAATGGCGAATTGTTCAGTGACAATGGTGCCACTGATTATATCGCCGGGATTTGTAACAAGGAAAGAAATGTCTTTGGCATGATGCCCCATCCTGAGCGCGCCTCTGAGGCGATTCTTGGAAACACCGATGGTCTTGTCCTCTTCCAGTCAATGTATTCATCTGTGTTGCAGTCTGTCTGACCCTAAATTAACTTTAGTTTAAGACAACAGTATCCGTAATAAGGGCCTTTTTGGGCTTAATGACCCACAGCAGTTAAGGATTTATTAAACTCCGCACACTGAACCCTTTAAAACCTATTTTTGTAGCGCCAATTCAACAAAAGGCTGGGTTTCCATTAAAATACCTGTCTTTGTGGATCGGTTGTCTATTAAAACGATATGTGTATGCGTGCTTCACTTCTCCTGCTATTTTCCCTAATAACCCTGACGGTTTCAGCGCAGATTTTCAACCCTGTCAAATGGGCTATTACCTTAACACCTGCGGGGAATGGCGATTATACATTTACAGCAAAGGCCACGATTGATGAAGGATGGTGGGTGTACTCCCAGTTCCTGGAAAATGAAGACGGCCCGATTGCCACTACTGTCAATTTCGATGCAGGAACACACTATAAACTAGAAGGTAAAAGCAAGGAATCCGACAACGCCAAGAAGATCTTTGACAAGGTGTTTGAAATGGAGGTCGTTAAGTTTCAGAAGTCCTACACGATCCAGCAAAAGATTAAAGTCACCGATCCTTCCAAACCAATTACAGGGTATGTCAATTTTATGACCTGTAATGATGAGCGGTGCCTCCCTCCGACAGATGCGGAATTCGAACTCTTTGCGACCGGAGGATCCACGGGTGATGCCGGCAAGAAAGGATCAGATCAAAAAGCAACTGCATCCACAGCTAAAGCATCTGAAAATGTGAAGACCGGAAGTGATGCTTCCGGTGAAAAAAAAAAGGTAACGGAGAATGCATCCGTTGATGTAGCAGAGACTCCTCCTTCGACATTTTCCAACACTTCAATAGAACAGACTCCTGCAGCAACTCAATCAGCCGGAGTCCTCAAGCCGGTAAAGTGGACATTTCGATCAGAAAAAACCACTGGCGATACATACCTCCTCACTGCCGAAGCCAAAATCGATGAAGGGTGGAATATATATGGCCAGGGGGTCTTCAAGGAAGGAGGACCTGTCCCTACTTCCTTCATCATCACACCAGGTGAGACTGTTTCAGTAGAAGGGCCGGTAGGAGAGCAAAGCAGCGGCCGCTCAGAAGGCATGGACAAGTACTTTGACATGCAGGTGGTCAAATTCAAACACGACCTTATACTCACCCAATCCGTAAAAACAAAAGGTGCAACCACCGTATCCGGATCTCTTGAATTCATGGCTTGCGATCACGCACGTTGCCTCGCACCGGAGTTTATTGAATTTACCATTGATCTTGCTACAGGGAAAGAGATAACAGAAAGCACTGGTTCGGGCCCAAAAATTAACGACAAAGGATACATAGACCATCGCATCACCTCCCTGCAAACTACTTATGCTGCACCAATAAGCGATTGCGGAGAAAAACCGAAAGAAGAAAAAGGAAATTTGCTCTGGATGTTCATCTTTGGTATGATCAATGGATTTGTAGCGCTGCTGACCCCATGTGTATTTCCGATGATCCCATTGACCGTGAGTTTCTTTACAAAAGACACGAAACGCAAAGGATGGGAAAACGGACTCTGGTATGGAGCATCGATCATAGCGATTTACGTTGTATTGGGATTGATCATCACGATATTGTTCGGGGCCGGATCTCTAAATGAGCTTTCCACCAATCCCATCGCCAATACGATATTCTTCCTGATCTTCATTCTGTTTGCCTTCAGCTTCTTTGGGTTCTACGAAATCACCTTGCCGAGCAGCTGGAGCAACAAGAGTGATGCCATGGCAGATAAGGGCGGGATGATTGGTATCTTTTTTATGGCTGCCACGCTCGCCATCGTTTCCTTTTCCTGTACAGGACCGTTGATAGGTACCGCGCTGGTTGAAGCTTCCTCCGAAGGATTCCTCGGTCCTTTGGTGGTGATGGGAGGATTTTCACTTGCCCTGGCCATTCCCTTCAGTTTGTTTGCAGCATTTCCTGCATGGCTCAATTCACTACCCAAATCCGGAGGTTGGATGAATAGTGTCAAGGTCATCCTTGGATTCGCAGAGTTGGCGCTGGCTTTAAAATTCCTTTCCATCGCAGACATGACTGCGCATTGGGGTTTCCTCAAGTATGAATTATTTATGGGTCTGTGGGTAATCATCGCATTAGCCATGGCCGCGTATATGTTTGGATGGATCCGGTTTCCACATGATAGTCCCAACCGAAGGGTAATGCCAATACCTGCCTTGTTAGGGCTTTCATTTGCTGCACTTGGCATATACCTCGCGACCGGACTGTTAGGAAGTGAAAAAACAGGAACATATAATTCCTTAAACCTGATGAGTGGATTGGCCCCTCCCGCGCATTACAACTTCTTCAAACCACTCGGTGAGGTAGATCAGGAAATCAACGGGCAGTATGTCTCACTTTCCAAATGTGCCAACAATTTTAATTGCTTCCATGACTATTACGAAGGGCTGGCGTATGCACGTGAAAAGAACAAGCCGGTCCTGTTGGATTTCACAGGGTATGGATGTGTCAACTGCCGTAAAACGGAAGAGCACATCTGGTCTAAAGAAATGATCCGGCAAAAAATCAGTGAGGACTTTGTATTGATTTCCCTCTATGTGGATGATAAATTAGCTATGGATACGGTTTTAAGATCCATTGTGACAGATGAAAAGATTCGGACAGTAGGTCAGAAATGGACGGATTTTCAGATCGCTAATTTCAATCAGAATTCGCAGCCACTGTATGTGATCCTGAGTCCGGATGAAAAAGTACTCACTACGCCGCGGGGCTATGATCCGGATGTAGCGGGCTATCAGTCTTTCCTGGAATGTGGCTTAAACACCTTTAAAGAAATCAACAGCCCCACAATAGGCGACGCTAAATAAGCCTTCGGGAAGTTCCTGATATAAAAAAAATGTCCTGCTGAATATGAAATCAGCAGGACATTTTTTTTTCAAGTTATGAGGCCTTAACTCTCGATTGAGTAGTATCTGATCATCGATTGTATATCCCTGTCTGCTTTTCCTTTAGGAGCCATCTTGAAGAAAATCTTGTGTGAATCAAAATCCTCAGGGAGGATCTCATCCAGGCACTCAATGGCCTCCTTCTTCTGCCCCAGGCGGTACAGGCATGCTGCCTTGCAATATGAAAGTCTCGCCCCTACTGTATGCTCATCAGCCTCTTCCAGAACATCCAGGGCTTTTTCAAATTTGTTACGGCGCATCAGGAACTTGACATGGGCCAGCCAGTAGGTTTCTTCTTCCGGTCCGGTTTCAGTTGACTTATTGTAATAGAAATCTGCCTTCCCAAATTGTTTTGTCTTCTCATAGCAATAGGCCAGCTCCGCATAATATTCTTCACGACGGTCATCAAGCCTGATCGCCTTGATCAGGGAACTGATGGCGTTTGAATAATTGCCTTCGCGGGCATAGCAAATACCCAGGAGGTAATAGACATCATCTATGTACTGGTCCATTTTGAGTGCTTCGATAAGGCACTCTTTAGCCAATGCATATTTCCTCAGCTTGAGCATGCACTCAGCGGCAGGCACCAGGTATTCCTGTTGGTGGCCAAAACGCTGAAGCAAGTCCTGGTATATGCCCAGGGCTTTCTTGTAATCCTTGACCTGGCAACATAGCTCAGCACAATCGAGATATCCGTTCTTAAATTCGGGATTTACGATATAGCTATACTCCAGTGAACGAATGGCATTCTTGTAGTCGCCTTCACAACTATACGCGTGGCCCAGGTTGAACCATGCCAGGTAATTGTAGGCATCCTGGTCGAGGATATCGTTGTGAAAATCTATACTCTCCTGGTATAATCGTGACCACTCTACGCAAAGCCAGATATGTTCAAGTGCCTCTTCGTTCTTTGGATCGATGGTCAGGACATCCCGGAGCTTGTTGTACATGAGACT
>DATHZY010000068.1:0-2575 GCA_035458325.1 Saprospiraceae bacterium
GTGACCTGGTCATCGCAGAAGAGGGATCCACCATCAATGCAGATGGCACTATCGTACATAGCAATGACTTTTCTGTCAACGAATCCACACTGACCGGAGAAGCACAAGCGATTTACAAATCAGCCGGTAGTGCAGATCCGAACGTCTTCAGCGGCACTCTTGCATCCTCAGGACTAGCAGTATTCAGAGTGGAAAAGACCGGCACCTCGACCAGGGTAGGACAGATAGGTAAATCGATTGCCGAGATCAAGGAGGAGCCTACTCCGCTGCAGAAACAAATAGAAGCTTTTGTGAAAGGTATGGCGCTCATCGGCATAGTCGTTTTCCTGATGGTATGGACCTTCCAGTATATCGAAAGTAAAAACCTGCTGGCCAGTCTGCTGAAAGGTCTGACCCTCGCTATGTCTATACTTCCTGAAGAAATTCCGGTCGCCTTTACCACCTTCATGGCGCTGGGCTCACGCAGGCTGATGAAGGAAGGGATCATCGTCAAGAAAACCAGGACCGTTGAAACCCTAGGTAGCGCCACCGTGATTTGTGCCGACAAGACCGGTACGATTACTGAAAATAAGATGAGCCTGCAAAGTGTGTATGCATATAGCAATCATCGGCTGTACACAGGTGAAAAAGAATTTGATCAGGATGCATTAGCAGTCATCGAAACCGCCATGTGGGCCAGTGAGCCTGTGCCTTTCGATCCCATGGAAAAGACACTTCATCATATCTATGAAGAGCATACCTCCGGGGATCAACGCGAAAACTTTTCAATGGTACATGAATATCCCCTGGCAGGTGTTCCTCCCATGATGACGCACATCTTTGAAAACAAATCAGGCGTCAGGATGATTGCAGCCAAAGGCGCCCCGGAAGCAATATTAAAACTATGCGACCTTCCTGCTGCCCAACTGCAGGAAGTACAAACTATCATTGATCAACTAGCCCTTCAGGGATATCGGATACTTGGGGTGGCTACAGCATCCCATGCAGGTAATGACTTTCCGGCTGATCAGCAATCGTTTTCGTTCTTGTTTACAGGCCTTGTCGTTTTTTATGATCCACCAAAGCCGGGGATTGAAAACCTCTTTAAGAAATTTTATGAAGCTGGCATCGAAGTCAAGATCATCACCGGTGATAACCCACTAACTACAAAAGCCATTGCGGGGAATGCAGGTATAAAGAATGCCAATGATCCGATCGATGGTGAAGCGTTGATGAAGCTCAGCGAAGATGGTTTTAGCAAAGCGATTCGTCAGCATTCTCTCTTTACCAGGATGTTTCCGGAGGCTAAGCTGGCGGCTATCAATGGATTTAAGAAAGACCACCAGGTAGTGGCGATGGTGGGCGACGGCGTCAATGATGGTCCCGCCTTGAAAGCAGCTCACATCGGCATCGCCATGGGACAGCGCGGAACAGAAATGGCAAAAAGCGCGGCAGCCCTGATTCTCATGAATGATGATCTCTCAAAAATGGTGGATGCTATTGCTACCGGTCGTCGCATCTACAGTAACCTGAAAAAGGCGATTCAATACATTATCTCCATCCATATACCGATCATCCTCACCGTTTCACTTCCGCTATTCCTTGGCTGGATCTACCCTGATATTTTTACGCCGGTGCATGTCATCTTCCTTGAACTGGTCATGGGTCCGACATGCTCTATCGTGTTTGAAAACGAACCCATGGAAAAAAATACCATGCAACAAAAGCCACGGCCGATGACAGAGACCTTCCTCAACTGGCGTGAATTGGGCATGAGTATTCTCCAGGGCCTGATGATCACCGCGGGGGTACTGTTGATGTATCAATTTACCTTGCAGCAGGGGGGCCATGAAGCACAAGTCCGCACGATGGTATTCAGCACCCTGATCTTTGCCAACATTTTCCTTACACTGGTCAACCGATCCTTTTACTTTTCATTTGTAACCACGTTGCGCTACAAGAATAATTTATTGGTTGGCATCATCACGATCACCCTGGCTATTCTTGCCACCATGTTATTTGTAAATCCGGTGGCTGCGTTTTTCCAACTGGTCCGTCCTGCTCTGAGCGACATCGGACTTTGCGCGGGAATTGCCTTTATCAGCGTATTCTGGTTTGAAGCAGTCAAGGTATGGCGAAGGAGCCGGAATGGTCATTCACAGAACAGGATTCAGCAAAGCTGAGAAAACCAGTTATTCACGCTTAGATAAAAGTAAAAGACCGTATCGGCCAGGCAATCAACCTTGCTGATCTTACTAATCGTCAATGTTTGACCTTGCTGACAGGAGTATGGATAATCATCAAGGGTACAGATGGATTCTGCAATGCCTTCTTGGTGACACTGGAATGGGTTATATTTTCCATAAAGGTGCGGTGGTGCGAGATCAGGATCACCATGGATGCCCTCGCCTCATCCGCATATTTAAAGAGAACCTCATGAATCTTCAACTCACCTGGTTGAACGGACCTGATATTAAATCCGGTCAACTGCGGACGATTAATCGCCAGCTTTTCATACAACCTCGACTTGAGGACATCAAACTGATGTTGGTCATCCGTCACGTGCACAAAATCGAAGAATACATTATACCTGGAG
>DATHZY010000069.1:0-3833 GCA_035458325.1 Saprospiraceae bacterium
GAATACATGCCTCAGACTTTATTCCTTGACCAGGTGACGCACATACCGGATGATCTTGAAAACTATGTGTTGAAGCCACTCTATTCCTTTTCCGGATCAGGCGTAGTGTTTCATGTCAAGCCTGAGGATATTGCAGCCGTGAAGGATCCGTCTCAGTACATCCTGCAGGAGAAAGTGAAATATGTACCGGTCATCAAGACGTATGACCATGATGCCGTCAAGGTAGAAGTCCGCATCATGTTGATCTGGCCGGAGGGTGCTCCTAAGCCTATCATCGTCAATAACCTGGCGCGTCTCAGCAAAGGAGAGATGATCGGCGTGAAATTCAATAAGGATAAGACGTGGGTAGGGGGGAGTGTCGGCTTCTATGAATAAATATTAAATGCAATCTACGCCCGCCACAGCAGGTGGCCGCTGGGTATCGCGGTTGTTGGCGGCGAGAACGCCATCCAACGGCATGTCGGATTTCGGTTGTGTATATCGGTGGGTATCGCGGTGGTCGCAGGAGCAAACTCCTGCAACGGCAAGCCGGATTTCGGTTGTGTATATCGGTGGGAATCGCGGTGGTTAGCGGCGAGAACTCTATCTAACGGCAGGCCGGATTTATTATTCTTTCAACGGCACCACCGTGGCGTATTCCTCTTTAATCACTTTGGCATACTGGCCCAGTAATTCATCAATCTTCTTTTCGGTCTTGTGCTGGAAGATGAAACCGATGTGATATTTCTTGTGGAGCTTCCACCAGATCTCCGGGTCGGTAAACTTATCGTAATCCGGTTTTTCCTGTTTGCTTAATGTGACAATGATACCTGCCTGCATATCATCCACTAAGGGTAAGTGATATTTCTTGCCGGTAAGGACGGCATGTTCGATATTGGCCCATTCGGTCCAGAGGCTGACGCCGCTGGCGGATTCGACCATGTCGGTGAGGTGTGCGCCACCGCAACGTGCAGAGGTTTCGAGGAAGAGGATTTCTTTGCCTCCATCACGTACGATATATTCGGTGTGGCTCGCTCCATGTCGAAGACCGAAGGCGGCAAGTACTTTCGAATTGAGATTGATCAGTTTTTTGGCGAGTGCATCCTTGTTGCTCATCGTCTTGGACTGGAAGATGCCTCCGCCATGTGCTACTTCGAATGGCGCATCGAGATATTGGGATGCTCTTGTAAACAATGTTTCGTCATTGTAATTCAGACTATCTACGTGACATATCGTTCCGGGTCTGAATTCTTCAAGGAGATATTCATGCCGGTGATCGCCTGTTTCTTCGGACCATTTCCAGAACGCTTCGGCATCCGCTATTTTACGGATATTGAGTGAGCCTGCGTCCCTGCGTGGCTTGGCGAGCCATGGACCCTTGCTAGATTTTAAAAACTGCCTTACAGTATCGTCGTTGAACAAGGCAGTGAAGCCTGGTATGGGGATACCTGCATCACGCGCTTCAATCCGCATCGATAGTTTATCAAAGAAATGCCTGGCTGTAGTTTCACCCATGCCGGGGATCTGAAATTCTTCGCGCAACCTGGCGCCTTTCCACACATCATAATCATCGAGGGCAATCACACGATCAATTTTGTGAGAGCGGAAGAGATGGGCAGTACCTGAAATGAGCAGATTGATATCCCATTTGCGGCCGTCTTTTTCGGGCATATAGAATATCTCTTCGATATCATCAAAGGGCCACGCTTCGGTTTTATTCTTTTCCGAAGTCACCAGGAAAACGGTATGACCGAGGCGTTTGAGCTGGCGCAAGAAAGCGCCTCCTTTAAACTCACAGGAGATGCAGAGGAATACATAAGTTCTGTCCATGGTTAAAAGTAAAAAGTTTTCCGATATAAAGAAGCTGTCGGCTATCAGCTGTCAGCTGTCAGCGCTCAGCCAAGTAGCTAGCAGCTTCCAGCTACCAGAGTATTCTTCCTTCCATGAGCGGCCACGGCTTGAAAGCCGTGGCAATTCAATTTGCTGGCTTGGGAGCCAGTTTTTTTCGCTCATGGATTTGCAGGATTTGTAAAAAGCTACCAGCTGCCGGCTTCCAGTCTCCAGTCTCCAGTCCTCAGTCTTCAGTCCACAGTCCGCAGACTGCCGACTGCCGACTGCCGACTGAGGACTGTGGACTGAAGACTGCCCACTGCCCACTGTAGACTGATTTTACTAAATTGCACCCCGATTTTGCCTAAAAGGATGAAAACACTCTGATGCGGCCATTTTCACAACTGACCCAGGCTTTGCCACATTACCCGATCATTGAACTCATAGACCATGGGTTCGAGATTCCTCAATTGGGTAAAAACAGGCGGATTTGGGCCCTTTTGCCGCATGATTACTACGATTCGGACAAGAATTACCCTGTTTTATACCTCCAGGACGCTCAAAACCTGTTTGACGACGGAGCCCCGTTTGGGAGCTGGTCGATCGACCGGCACCTGATGGAGATGTCTGCTTCCGGCACCGGACAGCTCATCGTCATCGGGATAGACCATGGCGGAAAGGAGCGGATCCAGGAATATAGCCCCTATTTCCATCGGAAATTTGGGGACGGACAGGGGAAGGATTACGCCAATTTTATCATCGAAACCCTAAAGCCCTACGTCGACTCCCATTACCGGACCAAGGCACACCGGATTTATACCGGAATTGGGGGGAGCAGCATGGGTGGTTTGATCAGCGCGTACATCGGCATCGTCCATCCGACCTACTTTTCGAAACTGATGATTTTCAGCCCATCTTTCTGGTATTCGGATGAGATTTATTTTGATGCCTTCAAGTACAATTACACCCTGCCGATGCGCATGTTTATTTACGCCGGGGAGAAGGAGACCCGGTTTATGAGCCAGCACATCAATCAATTTAAAGATGCGGTAACGCATGGGTTTTTTTCAAGTAAACTCACTACATTTAACCTCGTGATCGACCCCAATGGCCAGCACCAGGAGAAATACTGGGGAGACATTTTTCCAGCTGCTGTCAAATGGCTTTTCTTTTCGGATCAAGACGAATAAAGGATGAAATTATATGCCCTCTCCTCCACGGAGGAACTGCTGGAGAAAGTCGACGTACTCTGTGTGCCTGCTTCCAAGGACAGGGCTGAATTGGTGTATCAGGATCTGCTCACCCGTATCATCCACGCCGATGCGCTGCCACCTCTCCAGGATTTTTTGGCGATGAAAGCTCATCCTGCTTACTTTTTTGGCCATATCAATGGTCATCGGGTCAAGGTAGTCTACTGGTGTGATGCGGAAAAACTCACCGAAGCCAACACCTATTCGTTGGTCAAGAAAATGGCCATCAAAGTTAAGAACGACTGCCCCGGAAAACCAGGATTGTGGTTGCCTCATCTCAATGCAAACGCACTGATACAATCTGCTTTCGCCGCATGGACAGCAGGCCAGTATGATCTGGGCTTGTATAAGCAGTCAGATAACAATCATAAATCTGGTTCAGAAGATATTTACACGTTGCTTCCTGCAGGCGTTGCAGAAGAAGTTGCTAAAAATGGTATCACGATAGGTCTGGTGCAGCAAGAGGTGATGAACCTGGTCAATACACCTGCAAGCCATAAATCACCGGCTTACCTTGGTGCCTGGGCATCAAGGAGTGCAGCGCAATATGGTTATTCCGCTACGGTGCTTGATAAGCAGGATCTCACGACGATGGGCATGCATGCATTACTTGCAGTGAATCGCGGGAGTGAACAACCAGCAGTGTGTGTTGTCACGCATTACAAACATCCGGAGGCAAACAAAAAAATCATCTTCATCGGCAAGGGGGTCATCTTCGATACAGGAGGTATCTCTATCAAGGATTCGAAAAACATGCACTACATGAAGAGTGAC
>DATHZY010000070.1:0-2688 GCA_035458325.1 Saprospiraceae bacterium
TGCGCTGCTTTCAGTATCAGGATAGTATTTATGCCCCATACGACGGGGAGTGTCCGTTTATAGATTTTATTTCGGCCGTTGATCCTATTAGCGATGATCAAACGTTAACGGTCAGTCCCAATCCAACCCAGGGCTTGTTTACAGTGACCATCAGCGAAGAATTGCTGAATGCCACATTTACCATCGTCAACAGCCTGGGGCAAACTGTACTTTCCTTCAAATTGAACGAACTAAATACCACCGGGCAACTAACCATGCCAGGCATCTACTTTTGGCGGATTGATTTAGAGGGCGGATTAGTCAGATCAGGGAAAATTATTTGTGAATGAGAGGCGAGGCCGAACAGTTATTCAGCAATTGTGGAAATCACATTTTCTTATAGTTTTAAATCATCCCTTCAGGAGAGTTAGTATTCTGCTGTCTATAGCATTCCCACCCTAGGCCACTCTTGTCTTCAGCTAATGCTCTTTTCTCAAAAGCTGCAGTTCATCGATGCATTGTTCCTGGTCCTTCAGCGTTTGAACCAGAGAGGATATCTACAGGCACTGCGGATATCACTATACGCGATACGCCCGACAAAGCCCTGAAATATGGAACAAGCATCTAAAATAAAGCAAGTGAAGTAAGCGCATTGATGAATTATTTTTCAACATCTGGCCGGGAGGAGTACCAAAGAAATGAAAGCCAAAGAATTTGCACAAGCGAAGCGTACTGCTCTGGTCACGGTTTTATTTACAGGCATTATTGGGATTACAGTAGTATCATCACAGATGTGTGGCGGAGATCAGGTGGATGAAATCAGCGCGTGCTTTTCAACCTTCGACTGCAGCATTCAGGTGCATAGCATCGAAAAAATTAATATGATCGGTGATTTCGTGCCTGCCGGCAGGTGAATAGCCTGCGGTTAATACCACCCATCATGTTGGCGGAGCGAGTGCAGCTATAGCGATGCATCGGTTTATGAAAGGGCGGCAAGCAGCCAGGAGGGTCATGTTGGCGAAGCACCTAAGAAAGCGGAGGGTACACAGAAGAAGAAGTAAACATTATCAATAGAGGAAATGGAAGGAGAGGAGATGCTCCTTCCATTTTTATTTAAGGCTTATGCCGACTGAGCCAGCTGCGATTAATATTGATTCACTTTTGGTCACTATGTACTTATGGCAACTACCAGAAGGTAGTCCACATTGACACACAAGGTGGGTGTGTAGCGATAAGAAGATAAAATATGAACCTTTTGGTGTAGATTAAGCATTGTAGGAACATCAATCATCATTAAGTACCTTAAAAAGCTTTGATCATGAAATACTGTGGTATAGAATTAAAGGGAGATGAGGCCAGGGTCATTGGCGTGGAGACGAAGGGGGAGAGCTACTCGGTTATTCCCTCCACGGTCGACAGATTTAAAATCAAGGATCCGTCCAATCAGCAGGAGATACAGGCCTTTGCAGCCACCTTTCAAAAATTCCTGACTGCCGGTCATTTTGATGCGATAGGCATCAAGGGCAGGATGACCAAGGGAAGGTTTGCTGGTGGATCGACATCCTTCAAGATGGAGGGCATCATCCAGTGCATGCCGTTTACGATTTCGATCATCAACCCGGCTACCATCCGGGCAAAGTTGAAGGATACCGAATTGGATCTGGCCGGTTGTAAGGAGTATCAGATAGAAGCGCTGAAGGTGGTGTTGACGATGATAGTGTTGTCGCCTGCTTGATCCGCCAGGATGGATGACGTTTACTCAAAGATTCTAATTTTAGGCAGATAACGACTAACTTTAGGCCACTGAAGGTTCCTGCAAGGTCGTTGTATTGTGTTGACACATCCTGAGGCTTGATCATCATGAATTGCTGAGTAACCGGAGATATTTAATTCATCGCCTGGCCATGCGAAAGAATTTATTCATAACCTCTTCTCTTATCATCGTTTTAGCAGCCGCATCTGCCTTCCTGGGCATCTTTCGATCTGATCTGTACCACGATAATGCATTTGTAAAGACCGCATGGCTGGCCAATGATTGGGTAACCTTGCTCTTAGCCATGCCAGCGCTTCTGATGACGATGGTCCTTTCCCGCAGGAAGGAAATAAAAGCTGAACTCATATGGATTGGCTTACTGGGCTATTTCTTTTATAATTATGCTTTTTATCTTTTTGGCGCCGTATTCAATAGCCTGTTCTTGCCGTATGTCTTCATTTGTTCCTTGTCATTTTTTTCGATATTAGGCTACTTTTCCATACTACCGGTACATACGCTTGTCTTTGAACCTAAGACAACGCGATGGGTAAATGTCTTTTTACTTTTATTAAGTGTCATGTTATGCCTCATCGAAATTCCCCCTTGCATCCAGTTTGTGACAGCGGGTAAAATCCCGGAATTGAATTTGAAGACGGGTCATCCCACGAACATCGTATATGCCCTTGACTTAACCTTCATCGTGCCATGTATGCTGATAGCAGCCATTTTGAATTTCCGGAAGAATGTCTGGGGAGGCGTATTGTCAATATTCATGCTTGTTAAAGCATCTACCTATGGACTGGTGCTGATTTCCGGAACCATCTTATTGATACATAAAGGTGAAACCGATCCTTTATTTCCGGTCTGGATATTTATCACCGCAGGGGGAATCTTTGGCTCATGGCTAATGCTTAAAAATTTGAAAACGGGCCTTCCGGCCAGCAATCCGCATAACC
>DATHZY010000071.1:0-8232 GCA_035458325.1 Saprospiraceae bacterium
AAAACAAACTCCCTGGAGGCCCATCCAATGGCCACCTTTTTCAAGAGTTATATCCCCATTCTCGGGTTTTTGATTATTGGCTTGCTGGCCTATGCCAGTAGAGCAGGAAATGGTTTACACGTACTCACATCAACACATGAAAGTGTGCCCAGTATCCCCATGGACACGTTTGCCAAAAATGCAGGACACACAAAGTATTATCTCTCCACCTATGGTGGGGGATTGCGTGCTACCATATGGACCATGTTACTGCTTAATTCAAAAGAGTTGAAGGATAAAAACTTCCTGGATTCCACTGCTGCCATGTCTGGTGTTTCGGGTGGATTTCTGGGCCTTTCTTTTTATACCGCCCTGGTCAAGGAATATGATACTCTCTCCGATCGGGCCGAGGCGATTAATAGGATAGGTCAGCGTAATATGCTATCCATTGATATTTCCTATATGTTAGGCCCCGATTTAATTAAGGAAGCTATTCCGTATTGCAAAAACCTGGGCAAGGATCGTGCTGCCCGGTCCATGCTAGAATATGCCAATCAAATCCATGACTCTCCTTCTGATTCAACAGATTTGATGCAGGATGCCTATCGATCGTATTGGACTAAAACGTATCGCAAAAATGGATACATGCCCGCCCTGATTTGCAACACAACCGGTACCAACCACAATTATGGAATTGCCTATTCGCTGTGTCCAGTCGGCATGAATGACATTTTCCCCGGGGCTGACAATATCCTTGACAAGCCCCATGCTTCCGCCGATTGTGACTCATTGAAAAAAAGTATAACGTATCTGGGTGCTACCTCCACGACAGAGCGATTCCCCATCTTTAGCCCTGCCGCAGAAATTGAAGGAAAGGGCCATTTTGTAGATGGGGGCTATTTTGAAAACTCCGGCCTCCTGAGCCTTAAAAATTTTCGGGACTACTACCTGAGAACTACCACTCCGGATAGTGTTGACCCAACCGATAAATTCATTTTAATCATCAATTCAAAAGATGATTATATACGAATGAAACTGGATGGCTTTCTCCAAGCCAGGAGTGATGTTCCCTCCGGAGAATTTAGTTCCATCCTGGCTACCATTACGGATACTGATATTCTGCCTCATGCCATGGAAGCACGGTGTGATCAGGAGTTTGGTAAAGAGCGATTTATCCGAATCTATCTGCCATACAAAATCACTTTTGAGGATGTCATCCGAATCATCGGAGACGAACCGACAGATCCATTTGCTATAGATAGTTTAATTCAAAATTCAAATCAGAAGATTGACGATGTCCTGGGTGACGAATATGCTACGCATGTCTATCCGGCCCTCGCCAGGGTCTTAAGCGATCCCGCCTATGAATATATGAAAGCCATGCTCCGGCATGAAGAGGTGGAAAAAGCCATCGCACATATAAAGTAACCACTGGGATTGATCTCATCTATATACTTTTTTTCCCGATTGGGCGAATCAAGTATGCATGGCATCATTTACCTTTGGACTCCATTCTAATAAAAAAACAGATGCCTCTTTCCAGAATCAGTCTATTCCTTTTGCTTGTCCTCATCGGATTGAATACCGGTTGCAAGGATAATGACCCGGCAAATCCTGATAGTTTCGATAAAGGCCAGAATCGGTTTACACTGACGGTAGAATCCACGGAACGGGAATACTATGTGCATGTCCCTGAAGCATACACCGGGGATACTGCAACAGCAGTGGTGTTTATGTTGCATGGCACCTCAGGCAATGGCCTGGATATGTGGATCCGGAGCGGATGGAAAGAAGTCGGAGAGGCTGAGAATATTCTTACGGTATTCCCTTCTTCCCTTCGGTATTGCATCATTGATCCGGTGGATGGTCAGAAGACTACTACCAAATGGAATGCACAGCCGGTGGAGTGGCAGTTTTGCCAAAGTGAAACTCCGCGCGATGATATACGGTTTTTGTCAGAAGTTATTGCAGACCTTAAGTTGCGCTTCAACGTGGATTCAAAACGGATCTATCTGGTTGGTTTTTCTAATGGAGGGCAAATGGCTGCCAAATGTAGTATTGAAATGAGTGACCTGCTTGCCGCCACTGTCTCTAACGCAGGTTCCTTTTTTGTTGATTCTGCATTTATACCAAAGCGGAAATTACCCACTACATTTCAACTGGGCAATGAAGATTACGGTCCCGGTAATACCGGTCCGGCGATTTCCCTATCCCTCATCGATACTGTCCTCGCAAACCCTGATTACAAACCAGCAAGGGTTGCCAGCACTCATATCAAGAGTTTTGGCTTGTCTCCGGAATATATTGTGACAGGTGACACCAATACGGCTATCATCGCTACGTATCCTTCGCTCACACCAGGTTCCGTCAATGATTATCGCTTTGTCTTTGTAAAGGGTCTCGCGCACTCATACCCCAATGGCACGAATCACTGGATGATGGCCGCTCCACTCCACTGGAACTGGTTGAAACAATACAGGTTGCCGTAAGATTTGGGTAGGGTTTGAATTCACCTATTTTATTTCTCGCGCAACGCCGCAACGTCGCTGCTATTATTTCGCCGCTAATTTCCGCAAATTCACGCTAATCAATTTTTATTCCTGAACCTTAAACTCTTTAGCCTTCTAGCCCTTTAGCCTCTTCAGCCTTTCCACCTTTCTGCCTTTTCAAAACTACCTCGTCAGGCTATACAAAACATCCAGCCACTTATATTTTGCCTTGAATATTTTCATCAAAGGCTCAGGCCGCGCTCCAAACTGTCTCCGTATTTCAGAGATGGATTCGAGCATGCTACCACAAAAATCAAACGTATTTACTTTTTTCTCTTCAAAGGCAATGCGCAATGCCTCGCGGCACAATAAAATACTGGCTCCGCTATCGCGTCCACTGGTATCATCACCCGCTAAAAGGTAATATGCCCGATCGTTGTCCCACAAAAGAAAAGCAACGGCTACAAGTTTGCCGCGCATATCATAAGCGCCTAGCTTGATACCACTACCACGAGATAATACTGCTGATTCTATACTTGAAAAAAGTGTGAAAGAATAAGGCATATCTATTTTCTGACGCTTGTACGTGTTACTGCACATTTCAAAGAAAGTCCTTGCATCCACCTCCCGTTGAATGGTCAGCCCTGCTGAAGCTTCTTTTATGTTTCGCTTGAGATTGCGATTGATATGCTGATCCAGTGCCTCCTCTTCCATCCGGTCGATCACGAAGGTATACCTCATCTCCTGCCTGAATCCCTTCCAGTGAAATGGCAACCAGTTGTTAAAACTTCGTTCCTCAAAGACCATTGAAAAATATCCATAGTCCGGCAGATCCTCGATCAGCAACCAGATGATCTGTTTCTCCCGGGTCAGCCATTTATGATCGGAGATATCCGGTGGCTTGTCCATCCATATCCGAAGATGATGCGTCATGGCGGGCATGCCAATGGTCTTTATGCCCCATTTCTTACCAGGTGCATAAGGCATGGCACCGACCACCTGGTCATTACGAACCGCCAGTGCCACATCCCAGTCTCCTGTGGCATCCAACCACCAGGGCTGCATAAACAAACCCGGGATCTTTCCCTTTTCACATAAGGAGATATATTGTTGCTTTCGATCTTCGCGACTCATCCGGTCAGCATATTACGAAACTTTCGAAAGACATAGAACCACACCGGATAATAGTGGTAGAGCATTTCCTCTTTTCCGTGCGTACCTGCTTTCCATTGATAGACACCGCTCAGCCATCTGTCAGTGGATTGAGCCGAATATCCCATCAGGTCCATGGTCTCTATACCAAGGCTCCTGAGATACAATCCATCCTGCCACAGTAAAAAATAATGTGCACGCCCGGTCAGTGATTTATCATCATTGTCATTGTGGTGATTACTGGCACTGACATAGAGCATGGCACGTTTTTCTTCCTGATCGATCAACCAGATGTGGCTGCATAACATCACGCCTTCGTAATAAACAGCAGATGATTCGAGATGGGGTAGCTGTTCAAAATCTTCCGGCACATATCCCTTGAGGCCTTTTAATGTGGCGGTGGAAGCAAATAATTTCAGGATTTCCGGTATCAGGTAATTTCCACGATCAGCCGTCAGGCCTTCACGCTCTGCCCGGTTCACTTTCGTGCGAGTGGAATCGGACCACCGGCTCAAAAAGGTTGGATCGCGGAGGTCTAGAACCATGGTCGGGAACGGAACACGCACCATCATGGGGATATCCTTTCGGAGGAACGAAAAAAGATGAGAGGTACGATGGGATTGACGGGGATCCCGATTGAAATACGTATACGTCATCCATCTTTTCTGCTCAACGATCATGCACGCAAGCGTTATACAGGTTTATCCATTGCGACAGCAGGTCCGATCTTCGAAACCGGTTGGCAACAGAAGCATTGATCTCTGCTGCTCCAAAAGTATCATATTGATGAAACATTTGAATCATGGCCTTCGCCAGTGCCTTGGCAGATCCCTGTTCACATAGGATTCCCTGCTTTTCCGAAGCAAGGATATAGGCTGAACCCGCTGTACGGCTGGCGACAACAGGGACTCCGCATGCATTTGCTTCGACCATGGTTTTGCCAAAAGTTTCAAATCTGCTCGCTGAAATCAACACATGGCTTTGGTTGATAAGTGCTGCGACCTCCTTTGGTGTAAGCAGTCCCGGGAAATCAATCATATCAGCTATACCCAATTGTTGTGCCATGCGCTCCAATGCATGCCGGTAAGGTATCTGATCTGCGAGCACAAGCCGGAATTTTTGATTTGGAAATGTCTCCGCAACAGCACTAAAAGCTTCCAGTACTAAATCCAACCCCTTGGTATATATCGGCTCACCGATCGTCAACCATTGAAAATAATTTGTCAGCTTTCTATGTGGTTCCGGAAAAAATATGTCCGGATTATAATCATTAGGGATCACGGTTATGTCCGCATCGGTATAGGGGGCCATGGCCTCTTTCAAGCCCGGACTCACTGCGGTCACTAACCTTGCATGGTTGAATGCTGATCGGATAAATGGAAGGTTGCGAGCAGGAATGGTGCCGCTCAAAAAACCGGAGTAATGTTCTGTTACGATATAGGGTATTCCTGTTTGTTGGAATACAAACTCAGCAACCCATCCAGCCTGGTAGCCCTGCGCATGAAGAACATCCGGCGATGTATGTGCTTTAAAATGTTGGATAATCGCGAGTCCACATTTACGGATCCACCATGCTATAATCGATGTATGGATCTTGGGAGGGAACCAACCATGACCTCTCCAGGTAGGTACACCCTTTTCAATGGCATAGGTGGATCCTGAAGATCGCCAGGATGAACCTGAATATCCCGGGTATGCAATTTGTGCGTCAATGCCCAACCTGCGTAGTTCGATCGCATGCTCATGAAAAAGAATACCTGCAATAGAAAGAGAACCCGGATCAAAGTACCACGAAGGTATAATCACTACTTGCATACGATGGTCAGGTATTAACGGGCAATGATTTGATAAAATGCTTACGAATATACCTGTAAAATGCCATCATTCTTTCCGTGAGATCAAACCCAAATAATGAATAGAGTATTGGATAAAGACGAACCCCACCAACTGTCGGCATAAAAGAAGTGCCGGAGAAATATTGGGTATGCATTTTCCTGGCCAGTTTTGGGTCCAGGATGTACAATGCCCTTAGGTTCTTGAAGACATATTTCTGAAAAGCCAGATATCGCCCTGGGGTTGACAACTTTTGCTCTGCGAGATATTTCCAGATTTCTTCGCGGAGTTCAATTCCAATATTAGGTTTTCGTTTTGTACTCTTCGTGATGGATCCGGACATTCGTTCGCGGACGATAGTCAGGTTTTCAGCACATGCCTGGATTTTGAAACCAGCCTTTAACATTCGGAATATTAATTCATACTCCTGGTTACTTTCATAGGTTGCATTCCATCCTCCGGTTTTTTCCAAAGCATTTTTACGCCATAGCATGGAAGAAGTAGAACCCAATTGGCTGCTTAATAACGCCGACCAGATATCCTCCGGAGCCCACGCAGAAGGTGTTTGTTTGCCATTTAAAAAAATATAGATGTGAGGAGACACTACGACATCAGCCTGAGGATACTGTAACTGTGTTTTGATTTTGTTTGCTAAGAGTAAATCATCCACATCCAGAAATTGGATCCATTCTCCTTTGGCCGCATGGAGTCCCGCATTTCGGGCATGAGCCGATCCGGATCGGGGTTCATGGATAAAGACCACCCCTTTAAACTCATCGGGAATGGGATTATACCCCTCAGGAACAGTAGGGGCATTGCAAACAAGGATGATCTCCACATCGACTCCTTGCTGACCAGATGCTGATGCCAGGGCATCTGCCAGGTAATCATGCTCGTCGATATATGGAATGATGATGGATACCATAGTAGTCGGACACAAAGTAATGCTATTGTGAGAGAGTTAGAGAGTGAGAGAGTAAGAGGAAATATAAACTGAATTTACTCAGAAATTCCTCACCTTCGTATACACATCTGTTGCCGATTGAAAAGTCCATACATTATTTTCTTTCTGTTAATCCATTCAACTGGTCTTCTCTGCCAGGGGACGTCGCTATTGCAGGAAATAAAGCAAGACTCCGCGATCAGTCTCTATCTCACCCAGGACTGGAAGCAAATTGAAAAACATAAAAAGGATAAAGCATATCAATCAGCAGATGTCCGGATGATCACGATGGCGATGGATACCCTTGTCATTCCGGCAAAGGTGAGAACCAGGGGCAATATGCGGCTTCAGATTTGTTCCCTGCCTCCGCTCAAAGTCAAATTTGAAAAAAGTGACCTGGCAGCACATCGACTATCTCCACTGAATGAGCTGGATCTGGTACAACCCTGCCATGCGTCAGATCAGTATTATCAATATATCCTCAAGGAATATCTCGCCTATAAATTGTGGGAGCTCGTTTCACCTGCCTACTTCAGGACGCAGCTGGTGAAGATTCATTATACCAATCCGGATGGTACAGACGCGCATGATCCTTCTTATGGTTTCTTTGTGGAGAATACAGAAGAGCTGGTAGAAAGGCTGGGTGGGAGAAGGAATAAAACCCCGGTGATCAGTAGCAATGCTGTTGACAAACAACCCATGCTCCGCGTAGCCTTGTTTGAGTTTATGATCGGCAATACGGATTGGTTTATCCAAAACCGACACAACCTCGAATTTGTCGTGATCCCCGGACATCCTTTACTGGTGCCCATTCCATATGATTTCGATTATTCAGGCCTGGTGGGTGCTACCTATGCAGCTCATCACGAAAGCCTCGGCCTGACCTCTATTAATTCACGGTATTACCAGGGCTGGTGCTTTACGGAAGAAGAAGTTGACAAAGAACTTGTAATCTTCAAGTCGCAAAAAGAAAACATCCTGGCCATGCCCTATCGGATCCAGGGGTTGAGTGAAAAATCAGCTGACCAGGCCCGGGATTTTCTCGCGGCCTTCTTTGAAATTATTGAAAATCCAAGGAAACTCAACAACCAGATCATATCGCATTGTGATATGTGGCCGGTGAGAAATTAAAAGCTTAGGAGCTTAGGAGCTTAGGAGTTTAGAAGTTTAGGGGTTCAGGGGTTGAAGACTCCATCCAACGACAGGTCGGTTTGGAATTGCTATAAATAATAAAAGAAGAAAGCCGCTGGATGGCGTTCTCGCCGCCAGCTAGATGAACCACGCTCCGTATTTTACGTAATTAGCTGCAGTCCGGGTGATAAAAAACTGCCTGTTATCCGGATCGAGTTCCTTTATTTTTTTCGCCGGTGTGCCTCCATAGATCCATCCGGATTCTAGAATAGAATTCTCCAATACCACAGCGCCGGCGGCAACAATCACATGCTTTTGTACAACAGCCAGATCCATCACGATGGCGCCCATGCCGATCAGCACTTCATCCTCGATAGTACAACCATGCACGATGGCATTGTGTCCGATAGATACATCGTTGCCGATGATGGTTTGTGATTTTTCAAATGTGCAATGGATCACTGCGCCATCCTGGATATTGACCCTGTCACCTATGCGAATGGCATTGACATCGCCGCGTACAACTGCACTCCACCACACTGAACAATCGTCGCCCATGATGACATCACCGATGATGGCTGCATTGTCCGCCAGGAAGCAGTTTTTGCCGAAGGCCGGGTAAATGTTGTGTAGCGGACGAATGATGGCCATGCTGTGAGTTGTGAGTTGTGAGTTGTGAGTTGTGAGTTGTGAGTTGTGAGTTGT
>DATHZY010000072.1:0-3521 GCA_035458325.1 Saprospiraceae bacterium
AGTCTCAGCACAAGCAGGTGTCAATTATGCAGGTACCAGCAAAGTGAGTAGTTGGGCGGATATCGACAATGACGGTGATGCAGATTTGTATGTTGGCAATCGCGACGAGGCAGATCTCTTGTACATCAATCAGGGCGACGGCACATTCCTGGAAGAGGCAGCTACCAGGGGTATCAACAATCTCTTTGCGACCTCTTCGGTTTTATTCTCGGATATCAACCGCGATGGCTGGCTGGACCTTTATATCGGAAATGTCAACAATCCTAATGTACTCTATATCAATAATGGCGGCGGCTACTTTACAGATCATACACAAGCCAGTGGTGCTACTGATCAGGCGGTGGCGATGGGATCTGTGTTTTTTGATTATGATCTTGACGGGGATGATGATCTCTACCTGACACATGACGCGCAGGTACCGTATATCCTTTATGAGAATATGGGGGATGCCACCTTCACGAATGTATCCGCAGATGCCAACGTCAACTATGCCGGCTTCGGTATGGGTGCGGATGTTGGTGATTTCAACCTCGATGGGTATATGGATATCTATATCACCAATCTGTATGATAATGTCCTATATAAAAACAATGGAGATGGCACCTTTGAAAATGTAGCTCCCTTATATGGAGTCAATAATCCGGGGATGGGATGGGGCAATGTATGGGGTGATTTTGACAATGACCGGCGGCCGGATATCTATGTCGTCAATGACTATTATTTTTCTCCCGATGTAAATGTGTTGTATAGAAATACGGGGACGGGATTTGAAATTGCTTCTGCAGGAGATCCTTGTGAAAGCCCTTTCGCGGGATATGCTACTGTCGCTGCTGATCTGAATGATGATGGTCGCCTCGATTTGTTAGTAGCCAACAATGGAGCTCCGGGTGTTCAGTTGTTTCAGAACACCACGAGTGATCCTAAGCATTATATTAGTTTTCACCTGGAAGGAGTGGAGTCAAATCGGGATGCATTGGGTGCAAAGATTGAGGTTTATACTGCTACGGGTATTCAATATGACCAGGTGATTGGCAACAGTGGCTGGGCAGCGGACAATGGCCGGTGGATCCATTTCGGATTGGGGCATCAGCAAGTGGTGGATAATGTCATCATACGATGGCCCTCCGGATTAGTGCAACAGTTCGATGGAGTATGGGGGGATCAGAAATATAGGATTAGGGAAGGAGAAGGTTTGATCAGTGCTGCCAAAGAAATAAAAAATCAAATCAAATCTTGTCGTGCGATTACAGGAGACGATGAATTGAATATTTCTTTTTCTGGTGCACCTAATATAAAGTCTTTGACCATCACGGATATGTCAGGCAGAAGTATTCCCACTACTTATACACAATCAGAGGAGGCAGTGAATGTTGCGTTGCCATCATTACCGTCAGGTGTCTATCAGGTGATGGTGGTGCAGCCGGAGGAGGTTTGTGTGTCGAGATTCTGGCATGGGGGTGTAATACGATAATATCGATGTCTTTTTTTGGAACGCAGATTTCGCTAATGCATTTTAAAAAATATTAGCGCAGACTTAATGGTCCCTGAGCTTGTCGAAGGGTACAGCGTGTAGCTGTCTCTGCACGCCGCGCTCTTCGAAGGCGAAGAGGCGGTGTGAAAAAGGGAGGTGGCTTTTTTATTCCCTTCGATAAGCTCAGGGACCAGGTGAATTCAATTTGAATCTGAAAATTGAATTGGCGAAAATCAGCTTTTCAATAATTCTGCGTTATCTGCGATCCAAATGGTTAGATTGCCTTTCCCTATAGCCGTACGAATTTTCGCATGCCTACGATAACCTGATTTTCTCTCAGCACGAGATTGTATACACCTTGAGCCAGAGGGGAGACGTCTATAGACTTATGGTTCAAGACAGATGATTGTGTGATGGTCCGGCCCAGGTGATCAATAATTTCATAACTGCTTACACGGTTGAAATCTCTTTCTGCCATGGTCAGAGTGAGAAGACTATTGGTTGGATTCGGATATACATCAAAATCCATCAGGTCTTTTACATCCTTTGTTCCGACAGGCTGCCGGATGATCATATTGACTTCATTGGTCAGGATGGGTTCATTAAAATCAAAATAGATGCGGGCCTGGTTAGGGATATGGGTCTCGTAATCATATTCAGGAAGCGGTTTGACCCTGAATTTAAAAAATCCGTGAGAGGCGGGTTCGTTGGTTGAACTGTCAGGTAGTAATATGTCATCAAAAAGCACCACTAATGCCGGGCCATCTGAAATGAAATGGGTGTACGTCTGGCTTGCGCTCAGCATTTCCAATGTGCTCAGGTCCAGTTTAGGGGAAAGCGGATCTATGACACGAATATTGAAAGCCGTATCCGTGCCTGTGTTCTGGAAGCGGATATGGTAATAGATATATTCTCCTTTATCGACCGTTTCTGCTTCTTCGCCGTGCTCATTGAAGGTTCGCTTATCATTGGGGTCAAACGATCCAATGTTCTCCTGGCATTCGGTAAAAGAAGATCGGGATTCTCCACATTCATTATCATCCTGGAGGGTGCCGGTAAGGCAATGCTCCATGCCCAGTTCAGCATCACACGATAGCTTAAAGAAAATGTAAAAACTGATTTCATCATTGATGGCCATCACACCCAGGTCAAATACCAGGATGCTGTCGCCAATTAGGGTGTATGGAATGGTAGCGGAGGTGAACTCAAAGAATGGATCCAGTTTTACGGTCAGTGTGGTGCCGAGGGTAGATTGGGGTCCGGTATTCCGAACGCGGAACGAATAGTAATTGTCAAAACAACGACGAAGGAGCGGTGTGGAAAAATCAACTTCAAGATCCGCACAACTGGAAAGAACAATGGCCTGGAAGTCCTGGTCAATATTGGGACTGCTTTCATTCACGGCCACCTGATAGGAGGCATCGCATAAGTCCCAGTGGGCATTGAGTGGCTGGCTACTGATGGTATATCCACCTTCCGGAACGGAGAATGAAAAGTGACCTTCACTATTTGTTGTTGTGATTCTCAGGTAATCATCACCCTCCACCTTCACCTGCCAATATTTCAGGCCAGGAGCTAAGGTATCCGGGAGACAATCCTGGTTGGAGGTGAGATGGACGTTTCCTGAAATAAACTGAGGGTAAGACAATGGTTTGGTCGAACGATACACCTTGGTTTGATCGACAATAACATAAAGATGTTTATTTGCTGCTATAATGTACTTACGTCGTCCATCCTGGGGGAGTCCGGTGATCGGGCGAGTCTCAATTTCTTCGCCATTGAAAACGTAATATTGGCCTGATCCGATACCAAATAATTCTGTACCCGAGGAAATGAAACCAGAGCTATTAAGCAATTCATCATAATTGCCAAGGTTTACAGATCCCTCACCAAACTGAAACCGATAAAGACCTGATTGAAATCCACCAAAGACATCATCCACAATGTAGTAAATCGTACCATCATCCATGATGGTACCACCAAATATACTCAATGGTAGAAAATCGCCTAATGACTCCGTTGTAGAGGCACCTGAGCCTAAATTGATTTT
>DATHZY010000073.1:0-3504 GCA_035458325.1 Saprospiraceae bacterium
GTCAGTGCCATAACCAGCTTCTGCCTGGATGTACTCCGTGATTTCAAATACCTCATCCATTGTGACCTCAACGCGACCTGATGATATATTGAGCAGGATGTGCTGTGCACCACGGATATCATTGTCTTCGAGCAGCGGAGAATTAAGCGCAGCCTGGACTGCTTTCTTCGCGCGGTTTTCACCTTCAAAGGTAGCTGTACCCATGATGGCCACGCCACTATCTCTCATCACAGTATTGACATCTTCAAAGTCAACATTGACATATCCTTCCATCGTGATGATTTCAGCTATACCTCTTGCTGCAGTGGTCAGGATATTATCCGCCCTGCTAAATGCGTCAGACAATTTAAGGTCGCCATGCAGGTCCCTGAGCTTGTCATTAGAGATCACGATCAAGGCATCCACGTTGGATTTCATTTCTTCAAGTCCTTCCAGCGCCTGGCGTTTCCTGCGGCTACCTTCGAAGGTAAACGGCAGGGTTACGATGCCCACAGTCAGGATGTCAGCTTCGCGTGCAGCCTTAGCAATGATAGGGGCAGCACCTGTACCTGTTCCACCACCCATACCGGCAGTGACAAACAACATCTTGGTACCATCAAGTATAAAATCGCGGATGTCATCAATAGATTCTATACAGGCTTGCTTGCCCATCTGAGGCCTTGAACCTGCACCTCGACCACCGGTGAGTTCCGGGCCGAGACGAATCTTGACGGGGATTGGACTGGTCTCCATGGCCTGGTTGTCCGTATTGCATATGGCAAAGTCGACACCGGTGATCCCTTGCTTGTACATATAGGATACGGCATTGCTTCCGCCACCACCTACACCGAGGACCTTGATGATGCTTTTTTCTACTTTAGGTATATCGAATAACATGATGAGTGAGTTTTTAGATTTGGTATTATAATTTGATCCTGATATGTTGTCGGTTTAGAGGAAATCCTGGTCCGGTGTAGCTTCGAAAAATTCTTTCGTCTTATTCAACAGCTTGTCGTACCACTTTGGTCCACTACGTTCTTCAGCATGTTCATGCTCCGGCTCAGCAGCAACCACCTTGGGTGCGTCAGATTCATCCTTCTTCATTTCAGGTGCCTTCGTGTTGACCATTTTATCGGTTTCATCGATTTCATCCGGTGTGGACAATCCATGAATGATCAACCCGATGGCGGTAGCATATATCGGACTGGATACATCATCACGCTGACGTGAAGCGATGTGTTCTATCGGCAGTCCAACGCGCGCACTCATACCCGTACGATACTCGGCCAGTAAATCTACCTTACTCAACAACGCGCCTCCACCGGTGAGTACAATACCCCCGATCAATTTGCGCTCATAGCCGGACTTCTTGATTTCGACTCTGACCAGTTCCAGGATCTCCTCCATCCGCGCCTGTATGATCAGCGAAAGATTCTTTTCGGAGATCTCCTTGTAATCCCTTCCGTTGAAACTCGGGATCGTGATGATCCGGTTATCGACTATGCATTCAGCGAGTGCAGAGCCAAATTTCTTCTTCAGCTTTTCTGCCTGCTCATACATCACGGTACATCCTTCCTTGATATCCGCGGTGATAACATCACCTCCGAATGGAACAACCGCTGTATGGCGTATAATACCTTCCTGGAAAATGGTGATATCTGTAGTACCACCTCCGATATCTACCAGCGCTACACCGGCTTCTTTTTCTTCTTCACTCAATACGGCTGCTGCAGAAGCTATGGGCTCGAGCACGAAGTCAGCGACCTTGAGTCCTGCCTTTTCGACACAACGTTCGATATTCTTGTGCGCAGACAACTGACCAGTGACCACATGGAAATTGCCGATCAGGCGGTGACCGCACATGCCGACAGGATCCAGGATTCCTTCCTCATCATCTACCGTATATTCCTGTGGCAGGATGTGCAGGATCTTATCGCCGGGAGGCAATGCGAGCCTGTACATATCATCCAGCAGGGTCTGCAGGTCGGACTTGGCTATCTCTTTGTCCGCATCAGCAAGGGTGAGAATTCCTTGGTGTTGCAAACTCTTGATATGCTGTCCTGCGATACCGGCATACACTTCGATGATCTCCATCCCGGCACTTTTTTCCGCCTGGATGACAGCCTCTTCGATAGAGCGGACGGTTTTATCAATATTGGCGACTACGCCGCGACGAACTCCTTCTGATGCCACTTTTCCAACCCCCAGGATCTCGATGCTACCGTACTCATTGCGTCGTCCTACCATGACGCAAATCTTAGTCGTACCTATATCCAGGGCGACGACCGTTTTGGACTTTTGAATTTCTCTGTATCTCATGAGGAAAAAAATTTATTGGTTTAATCTCTTTTTGGCTACGATCTGCCCTGCAAATCGTGTATCGATATATGAATAAGCATCCCAACCGGTAGAGGGTAGAGCCTTTTTATATAGTTTCTGTATTCGTTCCGCTTTATCTTCCAGGTCATGGGTATTACCTACTAAAATCCTGGATGGCCCAAAGCGGGGTACAAGCCAGATTTTATCAATGCTCTCTACGTAAATCTGATCAATCAATGAGCCCATAAACTCATCTTCCTGCAATAATCCGGTGATCTTAAATAAATCATCCACCGGCCATTTTTGCACATCCGTTGTCGCCGGAAAATCACCGTTGACCAATGGCACCCGCGCCGTAAAGTGCCTGGACACAGGCATCATCACCGTATCCGTGTCAATGTACCAATGCTTCCCACTGTTGTCCACCACACGCATCAGCGGCATGCGTTGATGCAGGTTGAGGATGAGCACACCGGAAGCACTGAGATACACATCCGCCTTCCTCACATATGGATTCGTGAGCAAATATTCTTCAACACTCCGCATATCCACCATGTCAATCGGTAAGCCTTTCATCGGCCCAAATTTCTTTGCCACCATCCTGACAAACTCCTCCGGCAGGATGAGATTGTTTCCTTTCTCAAGCAACACCACCTCAGCCTGGACATCTTTAATGACATCGTCCGCCTGGAAACGCGCGGCTGTCAGGGTCACCCCGGTCAGCACGGTCAGCAGGACCAGCCATACAAATGTTTTGATACGATGTTTACTCAATGTCTTCATTTCAATATAGTTTCCTGATCAAATCAGGAATGTGTTTATCCAGATCTCCTGCTCCAAGTGTAATCAATACACGAGGTCTATGTTTTACTATCCATTCAACCCAACTGTCTCCACGGCACCACTGCTTATTCGGGTTTTTCATCAGGTCAAATATGGTTTGGGAGCTTACACCTTCTATCGGTAATTCACGTGCCGGATAGATGTCGATGATCACCGGATGATCCAGCATATCGAGCGCTTCCGCAAATCCCTGTGCCAGGTCCTTTGTCCTGGAATACAAGTGCGGTTGGAATACCCCGGTCACCGGTCCACCAAATGTTTCGCGCGCTGCCGTAATGGCTGCTGCTAACTCTGCCGGATGATGTGCGTAATCATCAATCATCACACGCTCATCATCTTTATATCTGATTTCAAAACGCCTCG
>DATHZY010000074.1:0-5812 GCA_035458325.1 Saprospiraceae bacterium
AATCGCAGCCTTCGGCTGCAATTCAAAAAACAAAACTTATTACTGCCGACTGAAGACTGCCGACTGCCAACTGCTAACTGCTAACTGCTAACTACCACCCTCTTCCTCTCCTCTTCCAACTTCTCCAACTTTTCCCTGATCACCCCACGTTCACTATCCAAATTCAGCATAATATGGTCAAGTCGCTGTCGTGTGCCATTGACATTGACGAGTGACTTACTGATCTTCTGCTGGATGAGATAATCCGTAATGAGGTTATCGAAAAAGACATCGGTGAATCGTCCGAAGTCTTCGATCGTCATGTTGACATCGAGCTGCATGCCTTTGAAGACATCCTGCAGTTCATTTCCGAAGCGGATGAGCTCGTGACGTGAACGATACGCAAGGTCGCGGGCACGGTCGATAGCATCGTGCTTGCGATGTCCGGTGCCATGGTACTTGCTGCCCCACATATCACGCTGGCCCATGAGTTGTGCCTCGATCAGGTTATGCTCACATGCACGCACCAGTTCAAGGGCTCTGATTCCGGCCGCATGGGCTTCTTCTACCTGGACGCTGTATTTGTGCAGCTTATCGGCTTGCTGGTTGATGCCTTTGAGGACCAAAACAACTTTCGGATCAAGATCCAGGAGTTCTTTCTCCCGATAGGCGATCAGGGTTTCGACTCTCCTCGCTACGGTCTCCTCTGCCTGCTCTTTTTTGGAAAGCAGATCGAGTTCGAAACGGATGAGCTCTACTGATTTAAACAGTTCGTTGAATCGGAGGGAAGCCCTAAGGTATTCTTCTCTTTCCTTCTCCAGTTTTTCTTCGCGGTCACCTAGAAATTTTCGAAACATGGTAGTCAGACCTTCACTCTCCAGTGATTCGACATCACGCTGTTCCTTGGCGAGAGTGGTCTCCATCACTAACAGAGCTTTTTCTTCAGCAGCAAGTCGTTCTCGCAACTGGGCAGTGTGTTCCCTGACTTTGCGGATTTGCTCCAGCTCCTGAATACTTTCCTTGAGTTGTTGCTGTAGTTCGGTCATGTCCTGCTAAAGGAAATCTGGCGTAGAAAGTTCTCCGTCATATCGATATCAGATGAATGGGACCTGTCGCCCGATAAAGGAAGTATCTGCAACCGATAAGCCATATGCCTTTGTTCGAGTTGCGGTGAGGTCTTCAGCGGTCTGCGGTACTCGAGGGCTTGTGCGCTGATCATCCATTCGATAGCCAATAGTTTCCAGACGTTGTTGATGATTTCATAGAGCTTGATGCCCGCATTAGCTGCCATGCTGACATGGTCTTCCTGTCCTGCGCTGGAGATAATGGAATCCGTGGATGCCGGATGCGAAAGGATTTTATTTCTGTTGACAATCGCTGCGGCGGTGTACTGGCAGATCATCATGCCCGATTCGAGACCGGGATTTTGTGCAAGGGTAGGTGGCAATCCGCGTTTGCCTCCCAGCAACAGGTAAGATCTTCTTTCTGAAATACTTCCATACTCTGCAATGGCTAGCGAGAGAAAATCAGAAGTCAACGCTAATGGTTGCGCATGGAAATTTCCTCCGGAGACAATCCGCACATCATCACCATCACCCAGGACAAGTGGATTATCTGTCACCGCATTTATTTCTCTATCCGCAATGGTTTTGGCATACGCAATGACATCTCTGGATGCTCCATGCACCTGTGGAGCGCAACGAAATGAATATGGATCCTGGAGATGCTCCTTGGTTTTCCTGATCACCTCACTTCCTTCCAGCCATTTACTGATGGCTTCTGCAGATTGTATTTGTCCAACCTGCTTTCGGACTGCATGTATACCCGCATCAAGGAATGATGGATGGGCATCAAAGGCATCTATCGACATCGCCGCTGTCATATCACAAACTTCAGATAATCGCAGTGCACTATTGATGGAATAGACTAACCATGCCAGCGAATATTGCGTACCATTGATCAGGGCTAATCCTTCCTTGGCTTCCAGATCGATCGCATCAAGTCCTGCGAGCATCAGTGCTTTCGCGGCAGGCATTTGTTCTCTTTTATATACCACCTCGCCCTCGCCGATCATAGGCAGGCAGAGATGTGCCAATGGTGCGAGGTCGCCGGATGCTCCCAATGAACCTAACATCGGTACTACCGGAGTGATATTAAGATTGTAGAGGTCAAGTAAAAACAGGATTACTTCCTTTCGCACTCCGGATTGACCTTGGGACAGGCTGATAATCTTCATCAGCAGCGTCAATCGCACGATGGCTTGCGGCACGGCTGGTCCGACACCGCAGGCATGAGACCTGAGCAGGTTGGTCTGGAGCTGCTGCAACCCATCAGGGGACACCGTCACAGAATATAGTGATCCAAATCCGGTGTTGATTCCATAATATCGTTCCCCGGAATTCCTCAGCAGGTTTTCAAGGGCGGCCCTGTTGTCAGCGATACGCTGCCACACCGTTTCGGACAAGGCGAGCTTGGCTGAAGTGATGCTAATGATCTCTTCAACCGTCAGTTGAGCCCCATCATATACGTAATGATCCATGCCCCAAAATTAAACATACCTTTTGGGCCATGTTAATTTGGTTTACGATTCAGTTAAAGGATGGTTAAAGAAAGGCATGTATTCTACATTAATAAATGTATTAGTTATTACCATTGAGGCGTTTAATATCATTACACTCCACTACCTATGGTGTGCCCTATGAAACTTTTAAAGAACACCTATCGTCTTAATACACGAAAGTGAGCCAATAATTGAAGTATTTTTGGCGTCTCTACAAGATCTATTCAATCACATAATGTTAAACCATGAATAAAATCACCTTTTTGTTCCTGATGCTGACCATCGGAACGGTCACCTCCCTCAGTGCCCAGCGTATCGCTATCGTGGATATTACCCGGGTCTTACAGGAAATGCCGGATTACCAGGCTGCCCAGGTCGAACTGGACAAAATCGCTGCCGAATGGCGCCAACAGATCGCACTGGAGTATGACCAGATCAAGGCTATGTACAATAAATACCAGGCTGAGCAGGTCCTCCTCTCCGAAGATGCGCGCAAGAAAAAAGAAGAAGAAATCATGGAACGCGAAAAGCAGGTAAGGGATCTGCAAAAGGAAAAATTCGGCCCGGAGGGTGCCCTGTTCAGGAAACGCCAGGATCTGGTGCAACCTATACAGGAAAGGGTCTATGGCGCTATCGCCACCTATGCGGATGACCGTGGATTTGACTTTATCTTTGACAAAGGCGGCAGCAGCGGCCTGATCTTTTCCAATCTGGAATATGACAAGACGGATGATATCATCCGGGTCGTTTCCCAATAAAGATCAAATCATTACTTTTGCACACTTTTTTAAATTAACACTCAGACGTACATGAAATCAATAATGAAATATGCCCTGACAGCAGCTTTTGGCTTAATGCTGACCATGACTGCCCAGGCACAGAAATTCGGTTTTGTCAATTCCGGCAGCATCCTCGAAGGCATGCCGCAGGTAAAGGAAGCTGAATCTAATCTCGAAGCCCTCGGCAAGCAACTTCAGGCCAAAGGGGAGAAGATGATGCAGGACTTCCAACTCAAATACCAGGAGCTGGAGCGCAAAGTTCAGGCTGGAGAGATCACGCCAAAGGCTCAGGAAACGGAGACGGCCATGTTGGAAGAAGAACGCAACAAGATCCTCGCCTATGACCAGGATATGCAAAAGCAACTTGGTGATAAGAGAGAAGCCTTATTGGCTCCCATCCTCGAACAAGTGAAGACAGCCATCGATGCCGTTGCCAAGGAAAATGGCTATACCTACATCTTTGACGGCAGCCCAGGCGTAGGCGTCATCCTCTATGCTGACGAAAGCACTAATGTCACCGCACTCGTGAAAACAAAACTGGGTATCCAGTAAAATAAAACACAGTCATAAAAAAAGTCCGGATGGTTTCATCCGGACTTTTTTTTATTTATGGCTATACTTTTCAGAATCCTACAGGAGAAATTTGTACAATTATTGAACTTGATTTAACTCTAGCGTCTGGAGACGCACAGAATATAAGGTTCAAGACTGAAGTCTTGAACCAGCGATATATTTTTCACTCGGTTGCTGAGCTGTAGCATAAGGATGCGCGAAAGCTGGTCGAAGCATCACTTTTCACTCTTCACTCTTCACTCTTCACTTTCCCCTCAGCCTCAGCCTTATTCTCAGCCTTATTCTCAGCCTTCGCCTTCTGCTTATTCAAAAACGCATTCAGCTTATCAATCTCAAACGAAGTCTCCATCTGTCCGAAGGAATTGACCTTGATATCAAATCCTTCCAGCCCTTCATGGAAAGAAGCCTTGTCCTCCTTTGGAACTTCCGATTTCTTTTTTTTCCTTGGCATTGTGTTTTAGATTTTGCCCTTGAATCCCCTGAAGGGGACTTTTAAACACAGGCACGAAACAAAATCAATTTCTTTTAGACATCTGCAGCATCCTGCTCACTGTTTTCTCTTTTCCTAAGACCTCTGCTATAGCAAACACATCAGGACCTTGTGTTGTTCCGGTCAGGGCAGCCCTGAGCAAAGGCATGAGCACACCCATCTTGATACCACTCGTCTGAATGATCTCCTTTGCCACTGCAGCTGCACTTTCATGCGTAAACGGTGCTACCGATTTTAGGGCATCCGCTATTTTTCCAAGTACCGGCCCGGCTTCAGGTGTCCATTTCTTGCTGATCTCCACCTCATCCATCACGAGTGCATCCGTAAAAAAATAATACCCTTGCGGTACTACCTCGATCAGTCGATGTACACGGGCCTTCAGTAAGTTGAAAACGGATTCCAGGTTTGTAACCGAGAGATCATAGCCCAGATCAGCTCCATACTTCTTCAATCGTGACTCTGCAGATGCAAAACTTAGTTGTTGTACATATTGCTGATTAAACCAAAGGGCCTTATCATAATCAAACCTCGCCCCGCCTTTATGGATGCGCTCCGGATCAAAAACGTTGATCAACTCTTCAAGTGAAAAGATCTCTTGTTCGGTTCCGGGATTCCATCCCAGGAAGGCAAGGAAATTGATCACGGCTTCGGGTTCGAAACCAAAGCTATCAAACCCTTCGATGGATTCCTCCGGGTTGGCGGAAGGCCAGGCTAATGGAAACACCGGGAAGCCAAACTTCTGGCCGTCTCGTTTACTGAGCTTGCCATGTCCATCCGGCTTCAGGATCAAGGGTAAGTGTGAAAAGGTGGGCATTGTATCCTCCCATCCAAAAGCGCGGTAAAGTAAAACGTGGTGTGCTGTACTTGGCAGCCATTCCTCGCCCCGGATCACATCGGTGATCTTCATGAGATGATCATCCACGACATTAGCCAGGTGGTAGGTTGGATACCCATCTGCCTTGAGCAGCACTTTGTCATCTAACTCAGTGCTGTCAAATACCACTTCTCCCCTGATTTTATCCTGGATAAAAATGGATTGCCCGGGCTCGACTTTGAGCCTGATCGTATAAGGCACATTAGCCTCTAATAAATCTTCAACTTCTGAAGCTGCCATCGACAGGCTGTTTTTCATTTCTCCCCTCACGGAGGCGTCGTATTTTGGTGTTGGCACGCCCTTGTCGGTGAGTCGCTGGCGCATTTGCTCCAGGTCTTCGGGGGTATCCCAGGCATAGTAAGCCTTGCCGTCCTTGACCAGGGTCATGGCAAAGTCCTTATAGATGGCCATTCTCTCCGATTGCCTGTAGGGAGCTGCAGGGCCTCCTTGTTCGGGGCCTTCGTCCGGGGTCAGTCCCAGCCAGTTGAGGGCTCGGATGATATATTCCTCCGCACCGGGTACATACCTGGTCTGGTCGGTATCCTCGATGCGCAGGA
>DATHZY010000075.1:0-7186 GCA_035458325.1 Saprospiraceae bacterium
GATGTCAATCACAGTAATGATACAACGACACATTCGATTGAGAATCTTCCTCCATTAAACACAGCACCTGGAAACCTCATTCCAGCCAATGGTACAACCAATCTGGAGAATCAGGTTTCCATTTCCTGGGGTCCGGTTACAAATGCTGTCCATTATGATCTCTATGTCTGGCCACAGAGCGGCAACAAACCTGTCACTCCGACATTTGCCAGCATCACCACCATCAATCAACTAGTGACCGGTTTGATCTATGGTACGACGTATCTATGGCAGGTGCATGCAGTCAATGCATGTGATGAGGAACTCGCGTCTGACACCGCTGATTTTTCATTGCGATTCCTCCCGGATCTCCTGGTGGAATCCATCACGATTCCCCCCACTGCTTTTTCAGAACAAACCATTGGCATAGAATGGGTCACCCGAAACCAGGGCATTGGCTCCACGGTACCAGGGACATGGTATGAGAACATCTATTTATCACCGGATCCGACATACAACAGTTTTGATCCATTACTGGCCTCCGTCAGTAGCTTGAACTCGCTCAACCCTGCCCAGGCCTATTCGCATAGCGCCAATGTTGTCATACCACAGGGATCCAATGGATTGTATTACATCATCGTCAAGACGGACCATTACAATGGAGTAAAGGAGACGGTGGACAATAATAATACGACGTACAGTGTCAGCCAAATCAATATCACCTTGAGTCCACCTCCGGATTTGTTGGTGACAGAAATTACTACTCCTGCCATTACTTTTTCCGGAGAGACGATCAATATGACTTTTACGGTTAGTAACCTGGGGTCAGGTATTACAACAGAGACTATTTGGAAAGATGAAATTACACTGGTCCCTGCCCCTGGCAATACCAATGGAATCACCGCTTCGATGGGCCTGAGAACACATGTTGGCGCACTATTACCGGATTCCAGTTATACTGTCAATTTAAGTGTTAATATTCCTGCAAATATTTTTGGTGATTATCAGATCCGTGTCAATGCCGACAACCGGTTTGATGTTTTTGAATTTGCTTCTGAAGGCAACAACTCGCTGCTGAGTGATATTATAGAGGTTATCCTGACGCCTCCGGCTGATTTAGTGCCGGACAGTTTGAATACACCGGATACCTTAAGTTTATACGGAACCTATCCGGTCACCTTCCAGATCAGGAACGATGGTGGCTCAGCACCAACACTCTCTTATACGGACCGATATTATTTATCCCAATCACCAGTATTTAATTCCAACTTCCTCATTCACCTCGGATATGTATATCACAATCCGGGTTTGATGCCGGGTGAATATGAGTCTAAATCTGTTAATGTAAAACTGACAGGAGCCTACACGGGTGTATACTATATATACCTCGTGACAGATCATAACAACAAGATCAATGAGTATGCATTTGAAAACAACAACATACTTCGGTCTGATCCGATCATGATCATCCGTCCGGATCTGGTTCCGGACTCCCTGATTCATCCGGTGATGATCATGTCCGGCAGCATGATGAGTATTCGCACGGAAATGATCAATCCAGGCCCCGGAGATTTATATGGATCCTTCAGTAACAGGTATTACCTCTCGGATGACGACTCGCTCTCAACCATGTCAGATATCCTGTTGTCCACCAGGTCGATCAACAATGTAGTCCTGACTACAGAGGATACGGTGTCTAATACTTTTTCGATCACCATGCCTGCGGATCAATTTGGATCAAAATACCTGATTGTCACTACAGATGCAACTCAAGGTGTCTATGAGGCTAATGAAGAGAACAATGAGCTCGCATCGCCTATAACGATATTCGAAGCTCCGCATCCAGACCTCTACGTCACTCCTGTGGATGCACCAGACACTATTATGGCAGGGGTTGACTTTGATGTCGCTTATACGCTCATCAATCAGGGGGATGTGCCGGTGACAGTCAATGTCATCGACAGTATTTTCCTTTCCTTTTCACCATCCTGGGATCGCTCGACAGCGGTACCATTAGGGACAAGGCAGACATCCTTGTTGGATACAAGCCAGACTATTTCCTATTCAGTCTCCCTTGAAACGGTTTTGAACCAAAACCCAAATGAGTATTACATCTATATCGTCAGTGATGCAACGCAAAAGGCATACGAAGGGAGTGGAGAGGCTAATAACATCCAACGAAGCGACCTGATCGTGTTGTTGGCCTATCCGGATATTGACTTGTCCTTAAGTGCATTTGCCGGATTACCTGACACCCTGACATCTGGCCAAACATACAATATCCAGTATGAGGTGAGCAACCTTGCAGAATTTCCAACCTATTTTTCGGCATGGACTGACAGATATTACTTTTCGGTAGATAGCATCTTTAATGCCGGGGCAGACATGCTGCTAGGCTCCCTGACGTACAGCGGAGGAAGTATTGCACAGGGTGCAACCAAAATGATTTCCGCACAATGGAAGTTGCCTGAAGGCATCACGGGTGATTATTACGCTTTCATTGAGACGGATAGTGAGGATGTCAATGAGGATATTAACAGGTCAAACAATGGAAATACAATCCGGAATTTGGGAGCCGCCAAACGACTTCATATAAAGTTGGCATTGTATCCTGACCTGCAACCCACCTCCTTTATCTGTCCGGTAGAAGTAGTTTCCGGGCAATATTTTACAATCAAGACCACTGTGACGAATCAGGGAACCGGATCAGCACGTGTCAGGACAGATAAGATTTTTGTTAGTACCAATAATACGATTGAAAACGGAGATTACACATTGGCGAGTTTGAGTAAAGGGGTGTTGGGTTCGCAAATGACTCAATCCGATTCCTTGTCGGTTTTTGTTCCCGCAAATTATTCCGGTAATTACTTTATTATCTATTCCGTCGACCATGGAAACCTGGTTTATGAACATACACAGGAGAGCAACAATATGGTCCTGACATCCATAATAGCAACTCCGCCACCACCTGCTGACCTGGTCGTCACGAATGTATTGGTACCTGACAGTGTGCTGGCCGGTCAAACGGCGAGTATCACCTGGAATACTGAAAATACGGGAACCAACCCTGCCTATGGATTATTCCGCGAGATCGTTTATCTCTCTCCGGATACCAGTTGGAATCTGACAGATGAAGTCATAGGCATTTGGGATGGATCGGTGAGTCTGGGTCCGGGAGCGGTGACGACTAAGACAGTTGCACTGCCATACAACAATGTGACCAATGCGGACTATCATACGATCATCCGCACGGATGCGCGAAATAATATTCCTGAAGCGAATGAAGACAACAATGATGGGTTTTCGTATGACCTGACAAATGTGGATATAGAGGAATTGTTTCTCAATCAATCGGAATCAGCATTTCTTGTAGAAGGAGTAAATCGGTATTATAAAGTTTTGATTGATGCAGATGTAGCGGGAAGAAATGTATTGGTTACGTTGATTGGCGATTCCCTCGTGGGTGTAAATCAAATGTTTGTCAAATACGAAGCAGTGCCTACGCCGGCAGATCATGATTATGCCTATGCTGCTCCGTTTTATCCTCATCAGAGGATCATCATCAAGGGTGCAGAACCAGGCTATTATTATATCATGATGAATGGTTACAAGAGTGGAGATCCTACACCTCAGGATATTGAGATATTGGCCCGAGTTATGCCAATGGAATTGCTTGATATAAGTCCAGGGCGAGGAGGCAATAAAGGATTCACGACCATTGAAGGGATTGGTTCGGAACTCGATTCGATTGTAGTGGTGAAGCTCGTCAGGAATGATTCTACGCAAGGTTATTATGAAATCATAGCCGATACTTTTTTCATCACGGAGGAGGGTACTAGAATCATTGCCAGATTTAACCTGGAAGGTCAGCCATTAGCTCACTATGATTTTCTTTGTCAGCGGGAAAGTATCTGGATGACGAAATTGGAGCGGAGCTTTGAAGTTATAGAAGGTCGTGGTCCGGATCTCCAGGTACATTGGGATTTTAATCCCAAATCGTTTAACCCCCGGTTCAATACTATTTTCCAAATCAAGATCGATGTGGAAAATAGGGGCGATGCAGATGCTATTGAAAGATATATAAGGGTAGGTGCTCCTGAATTTGATAACCCAATGTATTATAGCCTTCAGGATTACTATAATGGTATCCTTCATTCTCAGCTTGTACTGGCTTCCGAAGACCAGGGTGGATTCCCGGGCATTCTACGCCCCGGTGGCAGAAGAACTTTCTATGTATTTGGACGTGTCGGAGGAACACAAGGATTCTCTATCTCATATGATAAATAGTATAGCATGAGTTTGCGCATCGTTATCTTGAATATTTTACATTTCTTAGCCATTTGTACCTACGGTCAGCAATGGGCCGGACCGGATAAAGAAGCCTGCGGTGACCTGGGCGTGATGATTGGATCGGATGATCCCTGTGTCGGATGTTGTTATTTATGGACACCTGCTACCAATTTATCATGTACGGACTGTAAAAATCCAATGGCCAATCCGCTGACCACAACTGAATATGCCGTTGTAGTTACAGATCACAATCTCAGGAAAATAGGGTCTGATGTTGTGAAGGTCACCACTGTGTTTACAGAAATGCATTTTACACCAGATCACCTGGTGCAGGGTGATTCAGAAGCAAAGGTGACCGCTTCAATTCTTGATAAAGGTAACGTCGACCAACCGTCAGAGATCTCCTGGAACTTAGTGCCACCTTTTTTGGGATGTATGCTTGAGCAGCAAGGTCTGAACGCTGAAATAACACCTGGCCCGCAGTATGGAAAAGTGATCGTAAAAGCCACTAACCTCAATGTCCCTGGGTGCTATGTAGAAGAAGAACTCCCCGTCAACAAGGGGGTTAAAGATGTTGTAGCATTAGATCTGACAACGCCAGCCGGTACCGATAGAGTGGCAAAGACCGGAGAGACCCTGTATGTGCTCGATGACGTTGGTGTACAAATTGAAGCAATACCAAACGAAGGTGGAAAACCTGAGGGCCTTCCGGATTGGCAACCGGATACTTATGGATCCAATGTGCCTCCGGATGGAGATTGGTTGGAAGTAATGAATGAATTTCTTCCTGAAAGTTTCCTTGAATCGAAAACATCGGATTATATAGCTGGAGAACTTCCGGCAGGTAATCCTAAAGTGACCGTTATTCGAAAGAAGGCAGCAGTCCTTAGTGAAGTACCAATTAATGTTGCTGGTTTAGATACACTTGACAAACTGCTGAAGAAATACTTTACATTTCTGGATTCCCCTGAATTCCCTTGCGGGAGTCCGGCACCTTTTATTATTGCTATTGACTTTATCGGACCAAAAATAAAAGCCAGTCAGGTTGAAAAATATAAGAGTCCCCTACTAGGTACTAAAGAAGAAGTAACCTTTTCCGCTGGCCTGACGGCTTCAGGACGAATTTATCATCCAGCCCTGACGAAGACACTATCAATTAAGGTATTTGGTGGGGAAGATGTAGTATTATGTACACGATTGTTTGCTGAATTAACAGGTACCCTGGAAGTAAACTTACCTTTTATTAAAAGCGACTCACTTCAGGATATTACCTGGAATGTCAGCGATCCTTCACTCACAGCGGGTTTTGGTGTATCCATTGACCTTCAGGTGGCCTTCCATCCACCCGGATATATGTTTGATGCAAGCGCAAAGGCCTCCAGTAAGTTGGAGGTGACGTTTACCTATCTCCGGGAACAGCAACAAATACAATACAAAGTCAAAATAGATCCAGCTACTGCAACGCTAAAGCTCAATGCGAAATATGAATCGAATCCCGGCAAATATGAAGATATCCTGCCTAAAGCGCTAACGAAATACTTATCCAATACGATTAAGATATTTGAACCAAAAGAATACGGACCCTGGGAATTATATCAATTCTAATCATTTTTACGAACCATGAAATATACCATTCTGATAATTAATTTCCTTGCAGCGGGCTTTGTGATGGCTCAAGACAAACCTGTATTCCAGTTTGAGGGAAATCAATTACATCTTATTGAAATGACTACCCTCTCTCAACCCGTTTGGCATACAGATTCGATCACATCAAGTGAGGATGAGAAAATCAAATTCTTTAAATCGTATTTTAAACCAGGTTCCTATTCAGCGTATAAGACTTATTTTCTACCCGGAGAATGGCCTGATATTTCCATAGAGGAATATCAACAATGGCAAAGTACCATTGCCATCAAAAGACTCCTGTTACAGAACATTATCCACGTGGCAGATCCGAAGGGATATGAATATCTGATATATCAGTATATGATGGATGGCCCTGCTTACAGTGTGTACCAATCAGCTGAATTTAAAAAAACCCCTTCGGGTTGGAAGGTTTTACATCAGCAAACTGACAGAGCTTCCGATGGTCTGATGGTCCTTGGCACTATAGAGATTCCAAAGTTGAAGGAATGGGTTTCAGGGACTTCGGGTCCGGTAAATTTGGAAACCATCCCCGTTAATCAACTTCGAAGTTATAAGGAAAAATTCAACAGAAAGGATCTGTATCATTTAATAGAAGCACTTTTAGTTGAAAAAGGGGTTTCCAAGACAGATCGGGATCTTGCCCGTACTTATTTCGAATATAAAGATGATTCCGCTTTCATCGAATCCATTTGCGAAAAATACAACCTGGATGATATCACCCTGATGGGAGAAATCAACCAGGCTGCCGGTATGCAGATATATAATTTCAGCAAAACACAAATAGATTAAACCATGCGAAGCTTATTGAGTTTCATTTTGATCATGGTGACTTTACCGGCATTTGCCCAAATCACTTTGAAGAAGAAAAACGAATCTTGCTCTGGAAAAAAGGACGGCGAAATCGAAGTCATTGTGGCCGGAACGGACAATCATACCCTGAAATATAAATGGAGGAAAAACGACAAACATTTTCCAGATACTTCTTATCATTTGACAGGGTTGGAGCCAGGTACTTATGCAGTAACTGTTTCCACAAAATCTACCAGTAGCGCGCAATGTATGGGCTTTAGTTCAACAGTTATTTTTCCCGGCAGAGATGTTTCATTAGATCTTGGCGCGCGACTCCTCGCTGTCGATCCTGATCCCCTTGGATGTGGCGAGCGTCCCGTATTCACCTACAAGCTTTATGCACTCCCTCATGGAGGAAATCCCCCGTATTACATCAGTTGGGGAGCAGGAGGTTTGGGAGAGATCTCTGAAGGTGGAGGAG
>DATHZY010000076.1:0-2373 GCA_035458325.1 Saprospiraceae bacterium
CAGTCAATTTTACCAATGTTGACATGCTGTGAATGGTTGAAATATACATGGTCAGGTAGCATGTGGATCCGGGTCCATTCAATAGGTCCGGCAACAGACTCCTTCAATTCATTGGTCAGGGAGGAAGAAATTTCTGTCCACTGCTCATTCACGGTGCGCTCGCCTTTCTGATCCAGGGCAGTGAGTGAATTATCCTTCAAGTAATTATCAGCAATCCACTTGGTATAGATCGCCTTGATTTCATCATTACTCAGCTTGTCATAGTTCTCCACATACTTGTCAGTAGATGGATCGTAACCAATAGAAGCGAAGATTTTAGTCAATTCCTGGGTGCCGTACAAGGTGCCTTTTTCAATTGCTTTATGGCAATTCATACAAGTATTAGCCCCCGGGATGGAAGCGTGCTTACTCCGACGGGCACTGTCATGGCAATACTGGCAATCAATACCCTGGATCCCGGCGTGGGTAGCATGTGAAAACTTAATAGGTTGCTCCGGTGCATAGCCTTGTTGGCGGCCAAAAGCAATTCCGTTATTAACGGTTGTGTAGCCACCTAAAACCACCAGCGCAAAAATGAGGAATCCGACAACTCCCTTACTGGTCAACGTCTGGAGGAGTGTCTTTTGAGGAGGAAGCGTGACACCGTCTTCCTGGGCAACCAGGTGACGAAGATTACTAATGACCCTTGATAATACCGCAACTACAATTGCCAGAATGGCAAAAAGAAAATAGTAGATGTATTTACTTGGCTTAGCTGGTTCAGCGGGAGCTCCTCCGGGTTGCGCAGAAGCGACTGGTCCACCGGCCGGTTTAGTAAACTGTGCATTGATATATAGGAGTGTCGAGGCAATATCATCATCCGTGAATGCCGGAAATGAGTTCATGACGGTTGGCTTGAACTGATTCCACAACTCAGTTGCCTTTGGATGGCCAGCGGCAATCATGGCCTGTGAATTACGAATCCAGTTATACAGATCTTCCTTTGGATAGGCAGCCCATCTTTCCTCAACACCTCCCAACGCAGGTCCGGTGAGGTTATCCTTCATATTCTTGTTATGGCAGGCAGCACACTGGTTCTGGAAAATTGTCTTCCCGGCTTCGACAGTAGGCGCCGCGGATGAGCTCCCTACAAAAAGAATAGAGCTGAGTGCTAACAGTATACAGTATTTCAATGAGTTATGATGCATAACAGTAGAAGTGGACTCTTATATAATAGCTGATATTGGCTGCAAAAATAATTAGATACAAGATTTAACCTGACCGCATTATCTATATTTCGTTATTTAGACAACATCTAAACAGTACAAGTCGAAAATCATACTGAAACCCGCGCTGAAATCGGTGGGTACGGATGGTAATCGACAAGGCTGAAATCTTCGAAGCTAAATGAAAAAATATCTTTTATACTTGGGTTGATCTTTAATTCGGGTAACGGTCTTGGCTCTCTGGTAAGTTGTTCATTGACCTGTTCCATGTGATCCAGGTATATATGGACATCCCCAAAGGTGTGTACAAATTCTCCAGGCTGCAGGTCACAGACCTGGGCCATCATCATCGTCAGCAAGGCGTAGGAAGCGATATTGAACGGTACGCCAAGGAATACATCTGCTGAACGCTGGTAAAGCTGGCAGCTCAACTTGCCATCAGCAACATAAAACTGAAATAGACAATGGCAAGGTGCCAGTGCCATTTTAGGGAGGTCACCCACATTCCAGGCGGACACAATGATCCTCCTGCTGTCGGGATTAGACTTGATTGTCTTGACGGCTTCGGTGATCTGATCGATGGTCTGGCCATCTGCCCCACTCCAACTGCGCCACTGATGACCATAGACAGGTCCGAGATTGCCGTCTGCATCTGCCCATTCATTCCAGATCCGTACGCCGTTCTCCTGAAGGTAGGCTATGTTCGTATCCCCTTTCAGAAACCAGAGCAGCTCATGGATGATGGATTTGACATGGAGTTTTTTGGTGGTCACCAGGGGAAACCCTTTAGCCAGGTCAAAACGCATCTGATATCCGAAAGTACTGATCGTGCCGGTTCCGGTACGATCATTCTTGCGAATGCCCTGGTCTAGAATATGGCGGAGGAGATCCTGATAAACCTTCAAACTCGTCTAATTTGACGGCTAAGGTAAAAAGATATATGAAAATAAATAATATTAGAAAAAGAGAGATTCTAGTTTGATCTTTTAAACTTCAACAAAAAGGATCCATCAACCACCTTTTGCTGCACAAGAATATAACCTGCAGCGGTCCATTCCTTGATTATTTGCCTATAGGCCATCGCTTGATTACAAGGCTTATAATCCGGATCAGGCGAATCCCTTGTACCTTCCCTAAGGATAACATAACCATCATCAGCCAGGTAATT
>DATHZY010000077.1:0-2744 GCA_035458325.1 Saprospiraceae bacterium
GCATTCTTCTATCTAACTCTCTATCTAACTATCTACCTATCTGGCTACACGTTTTTTAGTATATCAGCGAGTTCTTTAACCGCTTCATTATCCCTCCGAACTGCTTCTTTCCAGTTCCTGGGGAAGATGGACACACCATCATAAATATTATAGTGCAAGGTTAGCTTATGCCCCTTGAAAATGAAGTCCCAGTAAGAGGTATCGGAATCGTCGATCTTGTTGGTGAACTTGATCTTGATCTTTTCGGACAACAGATCAGCTACCTTGTAGAATTTGTCGAATCCGCAATTTTCTGCGATGACGGCTTCAGTGCAGCCATAATCATTTCGTAGGGTCAGGTCCATGGTGTTTTGTTTTATACGTTGTCAGGCTTTGAATTTCTTCGCCTTTGGTACTTTATCACCGCTGATCAGGCGCTCTGCACCCACGTTTTTTCCGTTACTCGGACATCCCGATTTTTGTGAACAGCTACATATCATAGACACCACAAAAAGGGACAGCGCTGCCTTTGCAAATAAGTTTCTCATAGATATTAACGGTTGTTTAAACATTAAGTTTAAAGATGATTCAGGAATTTTACAATCAGCTGTCTTTGAACCAACTGCTGTAGGTAATATAGTTGTTCGCGATCCTGTTGATCTCTCCTTCTATCAGCTCTTTAGAGATCGACTTCACTTTTTTTGCAGGAACTCCTGCATATATGCTTTCCGGTTCAATTATTGTGCCTTCAAGCACTACTGCCCCGGCGGCAATGATGGAATTACTACCCACCACCGCATTGTCCATCACAATGGCACCCATACCTATCAATACGTTGTCATGTATGGTACAGCCATGGATAATTGCCAAATGGCCAATGCTCACATTATTACCAACGACGGCGCGGGTCTTTTCGTATGTGCAATGAATAATAACTCCGTCCTGGATATTCACTTTATCGCCTATTCTGATGGCATTTACATCGCCCCGGACCACTGCATTGAACCAGATCGAGCACTGGTCGCCCATGACCACATCGCCTACCACAGTGGCATTAGGCGCTATAAAACATTCATTTCCAAATACAGGGAATACACCTTTGACTGGGAGGATGGTTGGCATAGAACTTATTTTGTCGGCTAAATTACTACTCGCTATTCCGAAATCCGGATTAAGGATTCCGAATTGTTAATTTTGAATCCGGAATCCATAATCCGGAATCCGGAATGTTATGACACACCGAGAGTTGTTCCTGAAACACGTTGCACAAACTTCGCCTGCTCCGTTGGCACTGGAGATCGTGAAAGCTGAAGGTTCATACATGTGGGATAAGGGAGGCAAGGAATATATTGACCTTATTGGCGGAATCAGTGTTTGTAATATCGGTCATCGCCATCCAAAGGTGGTTGAGGCTATTAAGTTCCAGGTGGACCAATACCTGCACCTGATGGTGTATGGAGAACTGATTGAGTCTCCGCAAGTTGAGTACGCCACCCTGCTGACATCACATCTTCCTTCAACCCTTGACACTGTATATTTCACCAATTCAGGAGCTGAGGCCACTGAAGGTGCCATGAAACTCGCTAAGAGGGTTACCGGGAGAACGGGCATCCTGGCATTTAAAGATTCCTACCATGGCTCCACGCAGGGAGCTTTAAGTGTGATGGGCGATGAGTATTGGAGAAATGCTTACAGACCCCTTCTACCCGGCATCTCGCATGAGGATTATGGCTCATTTGAAGCGTTGGACAGAATAACCACTGACACGGCCATGGTGATAGCGGAAACCGTGCAGGCCGAGAAAGGAGTGAATCAACCATCGGTTACCTGGATGCAGGCATTAAGACAGAAATGCACCAACACCGGAACACTGTTGGTGTTGGACGAGATACAGGCGGGATTTGGCAGAACTGGCTCGCTTTGGGCATTCACACAGTATGGTATTGAACCAGATGTTTTGTTGCTCGGGAAAGCACTGGGAGGCGGAATGCCATTGGGGGCTTTTGTTGCATCACATGAGAGAATGTCAACACTGATGCACGATCCCGTGCTCGGTCATATAACAACTTTTGGCGGGCACCCTGTTTGCTGCGCCGCGGGTTTGGCTTCCCTGAATGTATTGTTGGAAGAGAATGCAATTGAAAGTGTGGGAAGAAGGTCTGCTTTATTCGCACAACATCTTTTCCATCCAAAGATCCGGGAAGTGCGAAGAAGTGGTTTATTGATATCTGTGGTGTTCAATTCTTTCGAAGAAAACAAAAAGATCATAGATGCCTGCATTGAAAGAGGGGTGTTTACGGACTGGTTCCTTTTTGCACCGCATTGTATGAGAATAGCTCCTTCGCTGTTGATCAGTGAAGAGGCTATTATAAGAGCTTGTTCTACCATCCGTGAATGTTGTGACCTTGTGTAAGTCAAAGTATAACATGAGTTTTGATTTTTACTTAGTACATGACCAAACACGGGTGTAGTCAACATCAATACTGCAGCAGTAATTTACTGTAGCTATAGCAGGCAGCTAATGACGTATATCATTTAGTATAAGCGTTTGTAATACGAGTGTTGAGATCGATTACAACCGACCGGTGATAAATTTAGAATGTTCTGATTGCCGCTGAGCTTTTCAAATTGAGTAAACTTTTTTCAATATAAAATGTAAACATTCAACAGAAAACAGTTGCAGCTACAACTATCGTAACCTAATCGTGGTATTTTTCTGATTTTTGAAATCGTTTATGCCTGATTGTTATCGGTTTTTGTCAATT
>DATHZY010000078.1:0-5962 GCA_035458325.1 Saprospiraceae bacterium
CATCATCTATGTCAAGGGTTACAGCGGGCTGGAGGGTATCTCCTGCACCATTAAGTGCTCCATGACCGACATGAAGATCTGTGGCAGACACATACTCCGGATCAATCTGAATACTGTTATGATCCTGACCAGACACCAGCACCCAATCCTCAAGGGTTGTATAATTAGTTCCGTTGCTGATCAAAGGTGGTGTAATACAATAATAGTCATTATGGTCAGAGGTAATCGCTGTCATCCAGGCGGCACGACCAGGACCGAAATTGGTAATGACGCTATTTCTCAGATCGCTGAGGGTATTACCGGTACTATAGAATGCGTAAGAGGTGGAGCTCGTACTCGTGGTGTGGATAGTATTATGCCAAGCATTAACCAGACTGCTCTGTTCCAGCGACATCGATCTAGTGCCTGAAACTGCCCCACCAAGATTGATCATATTGTTCAATATGTACAATGTGTCTGGAGATGGTGGAGCATTATAATTATGTCTGTATACCCTCAGGCCATACACACCCTGTGGCACGTAAATGTTATTTTGTTCGAGACGGATCGGGCCATAGGTTGTATTTGTTTCAATTCCATAAAATGCGCTCGATGGTGAAAAAACTGTATTGTCTGTGACGTCCATCCCCTGGACCCGGTTGAGATACATCCCATGACGGTATGCGCTGTCAATCGAATTGCCTTCTATGACCAGATCGTTGGCAAGAGACAAGGATCCGGGGGACACATACAGGCCATAACTTCCTTTTCGGATCACATTATTTTCAAACCCGATATTATCCTTTTGACCATTGACGAGGGAAATGACAGCGCCGGAAGTGGAAGTCGAATTGCAGGTAGGTGCTGAAATTTTGCAGCCGCTAAAACGTACATCCGCACAAAATGAATTCAGATACACCGCGCTGGAACAAACGGTACCGGTAACCCTCAGGGTAAGGTTTTTAAAGTGAATATGACTGGCGTTGGTGATTTCGATCATCCGGTTACTACTCCCGGTGGTATAGTGCTTCGTGATTATGACATCATCAGGATTATTTGTTTCAGATTGAAAGATCACAACGGCACCGGTGGCAATGGTCAAATAGGGGATATCCAGTTCTTCTGTGTATGTGCCTGGCCTGATATTGAAAATCACCGAATCACATGCGCCACTGTTGATCAGGGAAGTCATGGCATCAGTGATCGTAGCATAATCGGGACTGGCACCTCCGATTGTATAGGTTCCTTCAAGCCCTCCCTTGACCGGCACATTTATGGTATCATTTAGCGTATAATTATCGATGTGATTTTCGGGATTATACGTCCATGCTTTAAGCATGTAGCTGGTATCTGATCCAATGGTCTTTTGTCCCAGGACAACCTCCGTAATACTATTTACCGGCAGTGATGTATAGACATTGATGGAGTCCTGAGGCACACCATCCCAGGTCCAGTCCACATAAAAGGTATCCACGGAAGCTATGCCGACATTCTGAACCTGGATACGGATGTCCCTTAACCCTTCACAAAAAACAGGATCCAGTGCCATCACCGCCAGGTTTTCGTAATCTTCCGGCACAAATCTGACAAGTGTCTCCGAAGTATTCCAGAGTGCATTGTTACGACCAGTGTCATAAAATGCGATGGACCCATCCTCGTTTTCGATGCCCTGGGTAGATGGCGTATTGCAATCTCCCCCATCCCAGTAATCTGTATGCAGCTCGATGATATTGGTGGTTTCGTACAGGATGATCTGGCCGCTGAGCACATACCCGGATGCACATGGGAGCGGCTCATCATAGTCCTCGATAAAAAAATTCACATGCAGGGTACGATAAGGAGCTGTCCCCATGGTTTCATAGGTGATGTAAATATAATCCGGAAGCAAAGCGCCCCATCCCAGGGCAATCAAATCATTAGGGTCGGCAGGGTCTGGAATGGTCTGAGGTGATGTGCCGCTCTCTCCTCCTACTTGAAAGGAAATAAAGCCATTAGAGGAGATAGCAAAATCAGCATACGTATTGCCAAAAAAGTTAAAATCAAATCCGATGTCCAGCGGGCCACTGATTTCATCCGGCAATAAAGTAATATCGATAGGGTTATTATAGACCGGATCAAAGACTCCGTCGGTTTGAATGATGTATTGAGCCTGTGAGGATGTAAATGGCACTAAAAGCCATAATAAGGCTGGCAGAAAGGACCATGAAAATTGTCCGGGACGATAGACAAAATGGCATGTAAAGGAAATGGGGCGAGTTCTGACCATGCAACAGGCTTTCGGTTTTATGCTGGACAAATCTATCAGGGGGATCGCAGGGGTTCAATAATACTTTCGGGTAGTTTTTCATAAAATCACGGAAACCCGTCTTGTTGCACAGGAGGGCGAAGGCAATTTGATTTACATTTGTCCGCAGGCATCCCCGCCGTCCTGGACTAAAGTTGGATGCTATCTGGTTTTGATGATAAAATGGTCTTTGTACTTGATGTTCCATATCTGGTTGATGCAACCGGCGATGGCGCAGATGAAGGTTCGTTATGCATATAGCGAGACCTTCCGTATGAATGAAGGCCTGGAGCACAATGTAGTATCGGATATCAAAACCGATCAGAATGATCTTCTCTGGGTGGCGGTTCATGGCAAATTGCAGTTATTTGATGGAGACCAATTTGTAGATATGAACCATCTGATCCATGGAGCTAATGCAATAGGCTCCTTTGGATTCGAAAACGGGAAAGATGTTTTTTTTCTAAAGCAGCATATCCTGTACAAGTTTACTCCGGCGCAGTATACTTCCCGCGATGCCCCTAGCTATACATTGTCGGCATATTCTATTAAGGATCACAGGGCAAAGATCATCTATGAGGATGGTGACTATTTATATATCAGTCATCCGAATGACAGTCTCTACCAGATATATAAAGAAACTTTGAAACTAAAGCAGGCCTATCGGTTTCCACATCAGCCCAACCATTCTTACCGATGGAGTTCCATTTATATTGATCCGCAACCCGTGAAGGCCATCCATTACTTTGACACCAATTCGCTCAAATGCACCTTTGACCTGATCACAGGTAAGACGAGTATTGATCCCAATGTTCCAAATGCATGGAGAGGGGCGCTTGCGTCAGGGGATACATTATTGGTGCTTGAAAAACATACACTTGAAATCTATACAGGAGGGAAAAGGCTTACGATGCCCCTGCCTGAAGAAGCCAGGTTTTACAATGGTGAACACTTTTTACTTTGCGGCAGAGACAGTGTCTATGTCTCCCTGAATAATAGCTTATGCATGTTCAACCTGCGTACGATGACCTGGACATCAAAACTCCAGCGCATAGAAGGGCCGTCTGCTTACAATATTGGCTTGCGTAGTATGGTGCTGGATAAAACCGGCCATTTGTATTTTACTACTTTCAATACCGGCCTGATCAAGATGTATCCATCCAATGATGGATTTCAATATATAGGAGTACAGGGCAAGAAGAAATATTTTATCAAATGCATCCGTGTATCTGAAAAAAACAACCTGGTGCTGGCCGGTACGTTCCAGGATGGACTGCTTGTATTTGATACTACCGGCATATTAAAACATCATATTCAACACTTCCCGGATACGCACCCATTGAAACTGGTTTCAACAATTCTCAAAATTGAAGAAAACAGATTTGTCTTCCTGGCTGACAAGACAATTGAAGTGACATTCAATGGAGATGGCTACTCGCTGAGGGAATTGAAAGATAGCGACAGGTACAGACTCACCTATTATGACAATGCCGTAGAGGATGCCAGGCATCAGCGGTACTTTGTATTCAACCATGTGGAATTGCACGAAATCAGGCCGGATGACCCCAAGCCGATCGTTTCAATCAAACATCCCGCTATAGCCTCTAGTATCTCCGCTACGATGAGTGGGGATATGTATGTTATGTCCATACTGGATGAGCTTCGCTTTTACCACCAGGACCTCAGCTATCACAGTATAAAATTCAATGTGCCCTATTTTGGCTATTCAAGATGTATTGTTCCTTATACACCCGGGAAATTCCTGGTAGCAACAGATCTAGGCATCTTTCTCCTTGACACCCTGCATCCAGGGGTCAGTCATTCGCCTATCTACGATCATCTCGTGTATTCCATATTGCCCGGTGACCATGAAGGTGAATTTTGGTTCAGTACCGATTATGGGCTGTACAGGCTTGATGCTGATCTGAGCTATAAGCGCTTCTCGATCGAGTCCGGACTGCAGGAGAGTGAGTTCAATACCAACTCATGCTACAAAAGCGAGTCCGGCAAGCTATACTTTGGAGGCATCAATGGTATTACAGCCTTTTATCCATCTCACATAGAGAAAGAGGAAGATACGCCATTGCCCTACATCAGTACCCTGAGCATCAATGGCAAGGTAAGAGAGCGATACATTGCACCCGGAGCAAGACCAACCTATACGCTGAGGTATGACGAAAATGTCATACAACTTCGCCTTTTAGGAAAGGGACTACGCTCGCCCAGGAGTTACAATTTTCAATACATGGTCAAAGGATTACATGATGCGTGGATCAACCTGGGCCGCAACATGGACATCCAATTACAACTCCCCCCGGGTCGTTATACGATTTACTATCACATCGCCGGCACTTTTGAACCCGAGGCTACAACCCTGCATGCACTCCAGGTGCGGATCAATCCTCCCTTATCCAGGCGATGGTGGTTTATCACCATCCTTTCGCTGGTGCCCTTATATGTCCTCTATTATATCATGAACCTGCGCAGGAAACGACAGGCCTTGAAGCAGGCCTATGCGGTGGAACTGGAGCAACAACTCCATGAAGAACGTCTTCGTATTTCAAGAGAGCTGCATGATAACATAGGCGCGCAAATGGCTACGGTCAAACGCAGTATAAATTTTATGATCGAGCACAGTGACCGGCTTACCCCTGAACAATCAAGAAATCAAATGAATGCGCTGGAATCCATTTCATCCCAAATCAACCAGGAGCTAAGGGATACCATATGGGCAGTGCAAAACAATCACATTGATGTGGCCGGGTTCTTTACAAGGCTTAAAAACTATGTCTTCCAGTTAGTCGGACCTGACAGTCCATTGAGAGTTGTCTATTTGTCCTCCGGGGACCTGAGTACCTTACTTGGGCCTTTTACTGCGCTGAACCTGCACAGGATTTGCCAGGAATCTATCAACAACATCATCAAGCATGCTGCGGCTACAGAAATAAATATCACGGTTGACAGTTTGCCTGCCATCCTGAAAATCACAATTACAGACAATGGAAAAGGGTATGACCTGAAAGCAGTACAGGAGGGATATGGGCTCGGCAATATCCGGAAGCGAGCCGAACAAATCGGAGCTATTGTTCTCTTCAAGAGTTCGCCCGGATCAGGAAGTTCAATAGAAATAGAATACAAGCGGGTCTATATGCCAACAGATAAAACACCAAACCATGGATAAGATAAAACTGGGGATTGTCGATGATCATTTCCACACCCGTCAATCCCTGAAGGATCTTCTTTCCTTTAACACCGGCTTTGATCTGCGCTTTGTCTGCGAAAGTGGTAAACAGTTCCTGATCAAACTCAGGGAACTACCGCAGGATCAAATCCCCGACATCGTCCTGATGGATGTAGATATGCCGGAGCTGGATGGAATTGACACCATTGCTATCGCGAAGACAGCCTATCCTTCGATTCGTTTTCTCATCCTCACGGTATATGACGATGAGGACATCCTCTTCAGGGCGATCAAGGCGGGAGCTTCCGGCTTCCTGCTGAAGGATGAAAAAATGAATGTGATCGAACAACACATCCACAATCTGTACAAGGGCATTGATGCGCCGATGAGTCCCAGTATAGCGCGAAAAGCATTATCCCTCATCCAGAAATCAAACATGAAGGAAGATCAACGGGATGAAGCCACGCCACAAGTACCCTTTGAAGTCACCAGCCGGGAGATTGAGGTCCTTCAACTGC
>DATHZY010000079.1:0-9422 GCA_035458325.1 Saprospiraceae bacterium
GCCCAAGCCTTGGACACCTGAAATCATTAAAGCCATTGAAGTAGCCATTAAGCTCAATCCGAATCATCCCGGAGGACATCATTATAACATTCACGCGCTTGAAGCATCGCCCTATCCTGAACGCGCATTGCCTAGCGCAAAGAAGTTTGATGATGGTCTGGTACCTCATGCAGGTCATCTGGTACATATGCCATCCCACATCTACATCAACACCGGAGATTATCATCTCGGATCGGTAGCGAATATCAATGCACTGAAACAAGACAGCACCTATGTCACGCAATGCCATGCCCAGGGCTCATATCCATTGGCCTTGTACCCACACAATTATCATTTCCTGGCTGCGACGGCTACCCTTGAAGGAAAAAGTGAATGGGCACTGGACGCAGCAAATAAGATGTCGAAACAAGTCAATCACAAGGGCATGCTGGTACCTGAACTGGCTACCTTGCAACATTACTATTCCATTCCATATTTCGTGTTGGTCAAATTTGGAAAGTGGGAGGAGATACTCAAGATGCCTGCGGTGGATACGAGCCTGATTTATCCTGCCGGTATCAGAAGTTATGCAAGAGGTATGGCTTATCTGGGATTGAAGGATTTGGAGAATGCAAAAGTTGAATTAATGGCACTCAAAGAGGTTGCTTCTCTAGAATTCTTGAAGACCCTTACTATATGGGAAATCAATACATTACACACCGTAGCGGATATCGCCCAGAAAGTACTGGAAGGTGAAATCCTTGCAGCAGAAGGAAAAGTAGGAGAAAGCATTCGTTTATTGACACAGGCTGTTCAACTCGAGGACCAACTCAATTACAACGAACCACCCGATTGGTTTTTCTCTGTCAGGCACCATCTTGGAGCTGTTTTGCTGGCTAATGGTCAACCTGAGGAAGCCATCAAGGTTTATCTCGAAGATCTCGACCGCTTTCCCAAAAACGGCTGGGCCCTCAGTGGTTTAAAACAGGCCTATCTCGATTCCAAACAATCTGCCAAAGCTGATGAAACCGATGCTCGTTTGAAAGAAGCATGGGCATATGCGGATGTGAAGCTGAAGGGATCGAAGGTGGTAAATGAAAAATGAAAAGGGAAAAAAGAAAAATGAAATAAGGCTGAGGCTGAGGCGAAGGCGAAGGAGTGTGCAAAGGGCAAGGGGCAAGGTGCAGGGAGGAAAATGGAAATAGCGCATTTAGTATGGATGGCGCAGCCATCCATAAGGCAAAATGTTTAGCTTAAGTTTACTTAAGCTTTCGTGTACGCAAGTTTAAACATGCGTACACTTGAACGTCAGTAAGGACGCTCGACTTTTCTTTGTACCAGCCATCAAATAATTATTACCTCTAGCCAGGAGGCTACTGTTACAGCTCCTAAAATAGAACATGACATCCAGGCTTTTTCCGTCGGCAGCCTGAGTTTACCAACAACGTTTGTTTTTTTTGGATAAAAAACAAACGTAGATAGCAGGCGGAGCCTGTATAAAAAACGAGCACAATAAAGCTGGAGCCTGAGAGGTTGACGTGCCCGACTTCTCTCACTCTCTTACCTCTCACTCTCTCAAACCTCTCACTCTCTCACACCTCTCACACCTCTCACGTTCTGACGGATTCCAAATTTTAAATACCTTGAGAGCCTGTTTTCAACGAATCCATCTCTACATTATGGCTGTCAGTAAACGAGTAGGTGCATATATTCTAGGTTTGGTCCTCATCGCCATGGCAGTCACCTCTGTCCAGGCCATGGGGATAGTCAGCCTCAATCCAACAGCCACAGCGATCCTGCGGTGGATAGCGATTGGTGGTGTGACCTACTGGGTCTGGAAACGCAAGAACCTCACTACCTGGATCCTGTTCAGCATGGTGATCGGAGCTGAATTCGGCCACGATTTCCCTGCCATCGCCTCTGAGCTCAAGGTCGTCAGTAAAGTATTCCTCAAACTCATCAAGACCATTATAGCACCTTTGATCTTCGGAACCCTGGTCGTCGGTATAGCCGGGCATGCCAACCTGAAGCAGGTAGGCCGGATGGGATGGAAGTCCATTCTTTATTTTGAAGTAGCCACCACGATAGCACTATTAATCGGTCTGGTAGCGATCAATATCAGCAAGGCAGGTGTGGGAATCCAATTACCACCCACTACTGAGAAAGAAACGCTGGAAGTGCCACCTCCTTCCACCTGGGATGAAATCATCCTCCATATTTTTCCAGAAAACATTGCAAAGTCCATTGCCGACGGACAAGTGCTCCAGATCGTCGTCTTCAGTATCTTGTTTGCCATCGGTCTTGCCCTCGTTAAAGAGCCACAGAAAAAGCATATGCTTGAATTCTGCGAAAGCCTTACGGAAGTCATGTTTAAATTCACCGGCATCGTGATGTATTTCGCGCCATTTGCTGTTGGCGCAGCCATCGCTTACACGGTCGGTCATATGGGATTCGGAATTCTGGCCAACCTGTTTAAGTTGCTGGCAACTCTTTACGTTGCACTGATAGCATTTGTCCTTCTTGTTTTCCTGCCCGTAGCGTTGATTATCAAGTTGCCTATAAAGCGATTCCTCAGGGCTATACTCGAACCTGCCACGATTGCTTTTTCAACCACCAGTTCAGAAGCAGCATTACCAAAGGCGCTGGAGAATATGGAAAAATTTGGCGTTCCTCGTAAGATCGCAGCTTTTGTGCTTCCCGCAGGGTATAGTTTCAACCTGGATGGCTCCACACTATATCTCTCACTCGCTACTATATTCGTGGCTCAGGCCGCGGGTATTGATTTGTCGATAGGGGAGCAGATCCTCATTCTCATCACATTGATGCTGACTACGAAAGGGATAGCCGGAGTACCCAGGGCTTCCCTCGTGATCCTCATGGGTACAGCCACAGCTTTCGGACTTCCGGTCGAGCCTATTTTTCTCATCCTGGGTATCGATGAACTGATGGACATGGCCCGTACCACCGTCAACCTGGTGGGTAATTGCCTGGCATCTACCGTCATTGCTAAATGGGAAGGGGAGGAGACCTATTCCGATCCGGAGAATACTTCATTTACTTAATCGGCTTACTGCCGTTGTACCGTTGTTGGTGTCCTCACCAACAACCACTTCCATTGCCGGTGGTGTGGACACTGAGCCGGCGGCATACGCAGATGGAGGCACACCATGCCAGTGGCAAAAAACAAAATTTGCATTACCTTGCCAGCCGATAATAAAATGACATTCTGATGCTGTGTGAGGAGCCTTTCGGGGTGATCTTACACCCTCTGCGGTATTGCAACAGGAGGTCATGTTAAAAGACCAACTTTTGCATGATACAGCAAGCTTTTGCGGAACTCTCCTCGTTCCACCTTGTATTCTTCCTGATAGCAGTATTTGCTGTTTGCGTATTTGAATTTGTCAATGGGTTTCATGATACGGCCAATGCTGTAGCCACCGTTATCTACACCCGTACACTCAAGCCTTTTCCGGCTGTGGTATGGTCTGCCATCTGGAATTTTCTCGGCGTATGGCTGGGAGGTATAGCTGTTGCCGTCAGTATCATCAATCTGCTGCCCATAGCGGATATGATGAGCATGTCAGAAGGAGATAATTATTCCATCGTCTTCGCCATCCTGCTGACCGCCATTAGCTGGAATCTGTTCACATGGTATTTTGGCATTCCATGCTCCAGTTCGCATACGCTCATTGGTTCTATCCTTGGAGCGGGTATCGGGTACTTTTGGATCCACGGCGGGCATGGCATCAACTGGGGCAAGGCACTGGATATCGGACTGTCATTGCTCTTATCACCGGCTTTTGGTTTTACAGCAGTTATCCTGGTACTCTACATCTTCCGGTATGTGGTCAAGAACAAGGAGATTTTTAAAGATCCATCTGAAAATGAAAACAAACCACCTCCTCAATGGATTAGGGGTATACTCCTCCTGACATGCACCCTGGTCAGTTTTTTTCATGGAAATAATGACGGACAAAAGGGAGTAGGTATCATGATGATTGTGTTGCTGGTGATTTTACCCGGCTATTATGCGCTGGATCCCAAGCTCAATCACGCCGAACTCGGCGAAAAGATTGAAATGATGCAACAAGCTGCTGCTGCTCACCATAGTGATCTGGCTACGAGTCCGTTTGCCGGAGCATTGAGTGTGCTGGAAGGTATTGGCGATGATGTGCAGCGCCTTGACTCTGCTACCAAGGAACAAAGACTGGATATCCGGAAGCGGATGCAGGTTTTTACAAAGAGCGCCTCACTGATGCTGGCAGATCCATCCTTTATCCCCGATGGACCTGATCGCCGGAAATTTAAACAAGGGTTGGCAGCGATCAAGGAGTCCACTGATTTCGCCCCCTTCGAAGCGATCCTGATGATATCCTTGTCACTCGGATTAGGTACAATGATCGGTTGGAAAAGAATCGTCATCACCATCGGTGAGAAAATCGGAAAGACGCATCTGACGTATGCTCAAGGCGCTGCCGCTGAGCTCGTCGCCGCGGGTACCATCGGCATGAGCAGCGGATTAGGCCTCCCGGTCAGCACCACGCACGTTCTTTCCTCAGGTATTGCAGGTAGTATGGTTGGGGTAGGCGGTATCAAGAATCTCCAACGCAAGACGATCACGATGATCGCACTCGCCTGGATACTCACGCTACCCGTCACATTCGTCGGAGCTATGTTGCTGTATTATTTTTTCCACTGGATCTTCTGATTCTTGCTTGGCGGAAGAAGGAATTTCGTTTAAGATTTGGCGCGCAGAGACGCAGAGGCGCAGTTAAAAGGAAATTAAGTTTTCGCGCAACGCCGCAACGCCGCAAAGGAGATTTTACGTTCTCACGTTCTTACGTTCTCACGCTCTCACTCTCTTACTCTCTCACGCTCTCACGCTCTCACGTTCTCACGCCTCAGTAATACAACCAATCCCACTCGACACCTCCACTCCCATTGACCACAAGGGCAGGGGCGGGAAACTTAAAAATATTGAGCATGCCTAAAAGCATCTTCACGGGTTTGCTTTTAACATTGATTTTACTCAGGTCGATATCAGGAGAGAAAACAAACTGCCGGTAGCGGGGATATTGGTCCTCGGAAGTTTGAAATGTATTGCCATCCATCTCCCATTTATTTTCAAAGCCGCCGAACATATTTTCACCACTATAGCCTACGGCCACATTTAACCACTTCGGAAAACGGCTTTCTTCTTTCAAAAACGAATGGATATTGACGGACATCCAGATGGTCTGTGCATTGTAGTCCTTGAGAAAGGACTGGAGTAAGTTTTCTCCAAAGAGGTCATCCGTCCTTTCCATTAGTGTCGTAGTCCCGGATGGCTGTCCCATGATCGGATCCTCAGGGTATGTCCTGTACGTGCTGGATACTTTCATGCGGATTCTCTGTTCATTCCAACCAGCTTGCTGTCCGGCCCATAAACCGGCACCCGCAAGGTTGAAAGCCATATCGTACATTGAAAATCCCCAATCTGAAGAAAACCCGTCCAGAACCTCTAGGGTGGTTTGAAGACCAACCGCCACCAAAGCACCCGTCCAAATGCTTGATTTCCTGCTCATTCCGGTCCAGCGGGCCACTTGATAGGTCCAGTCCGACTCAAAGTAGGTGGTAAACATATGGCCTGCCTTGTCCATTTGCTGCCATTCCTTCATATCATTGAACAAATGAAAGGTAGTACGGTCGGTTTCCTTGTACCAGAGTTCATTGAGACCGATGACTGCTCCGGTATATACGACCATACCAGTCACGGCGGCGGCCCGGAAGCGTCCTTTATGCAGGGAATCAGGTGTATCCCAAAAGCTAAGCGTATCTTTTTGCCCTGCGAGGGATATCGACCACAGGATGGCCAGGAGAAGCGCGAAGGGCGGCTTCCATCTGACATTTGTCCACATTATTAGGGCTTTAGGCAACATCCGTTAAGAAAAACAGTAATATTTGATATTTTGCAGGCAATTTAGATCATAAAACCGGTTGAAAGAACGCTTATAGATACATATGAAGATACTTCGACTACCACTACGTGTTGTCTTTGGCCTGATGATGGTCATCCAGATAGGGCAAACCAACGCCCAGGATATCCATTTTACGCTGCATCAGATGACACCTCTTGCCTTTAATCCCGCCAATACAGGGGGATTTTATGGCTCATACAGGATTTCCGGTCTTTATCGGGATCAATACAGGAGCGTGCTTGGCAATGCAGCTTTTACCACCCCTACCTTTTCAATTGATGTCCCGGTGATCCGCGGATTCAAGGAAACCGACTGGGTGGGTGTAGGGATGTTTTTCTATTCTGATAAATCTGGCTCCGGCGGATTAACCCAGTCTTCTTTCAAGATATCTGCCGCTTACCATTGGGCGATGAACAAGAAGGGTAACAATATCCTCTCGATTGCTTACCAGACAGGTGCTATACAACATGAAATCAAGGATCCAAACAAACTAACCTTTGAAGATCAACTGGTGGGCAATCTAACCGAATCTGTTGACCTCGCCAATATTGATAAGATGAAGAAAGGCTTCCTCGATCATGTAGGAGGTATTAAGTTTACATCAAAGCTGAATAAGACCGATGAATTTACCATCGGTGTCGCTGCGGGTAAATTTGGTCGGCCAGACTGGTCCTTCTTAACCATGGGTGGTAATTACAGGGTAGATCCCAGGGTACACGCACAAATAGGCATGTCAACCCTGATGTCTGATAAAGTGCGGTTCTCCCCGAATATTTCCTATCAAAAAATAATGGGTAGCCCAGCCAATACATTAGTGCTCCAGGGAATGCTGGATTACCTGCACAGTAAAGAGAAGGGGCTTGTATTGAAAGGCGGCCTCGGCTATCGCAGTGGTGCCGGCATTGGTGACGCGTTCCAACTGATGCTGGGAGCTGATATCAAGGTCATCCGCGTGATGCTGGGATATGATATCAATATCTCCCCGCTTTCCGCAGCCAGCAGTGGACAAGGTGCTTTTGAACTTGCCGCGCAGTATGTAGGCACAATCTACAAGCGTCCTAATCCGGATCCGATAATCTTTTGCCCAAGATTTTAAACATGAAGATGAGCAGATCAATATATTCTATGCTGCTGGTGATGGCAGCTACCTGGTTATCCGCACAACCCGTGGACGAAGTACCGGTCCACATGATGATCGAAACGGCAGAGGCAAGCCTCCTGATTCCCGATTACTACACCGCGCTGGAATGGTATGAAAATGCCTATAAAGAAACACGCGACCCGGAAATAGCCAATAAGATCTCTACGCTGCAAATTAAGCTCCGTGATTATGTCCGCGCTGAAAAGTGGCTGGAGAAAATTGTAGAGAAAGACCAGGGCGTCAAGTATCCCTATGCTGTGTTTCAATACGCTCAGGTACTGAAAGTAAATGGCAAATACCAGGAATCCATTGATGCATTCAATTTTTATGCAGGACTCAATGTGAGTGACAGCTTGCTTGCCTTGGCTGACAACGAAGTAGCAGGTATTCAACTCGCTGTAAAATCAAAACCTCCGATCGACCTGGTGGTCAAGAATGTAGGTAAGAGTGTCAACTATTCTTACACCGATGCATCTCCGTGGCTTGGCACGGATGGTAATCTTTATTTCGCTTCCATGCGCACACGTGAACTGATCACACTCAATGGAAAGGAAGGCGATTATTATCTCAAGATCTATAGCTCGAAGCCCGACAAAGAGGGAGAATGGGAAACAGCAAAGCCACTCGATTCAAAAATCAATCGGGAAGGCTATCATTCAGGCAATCCAAGTATCACCGAGGATGGAAGCCGGATGTTTTTTACCAGGTCCCAACTGACAGGTAATGATCTGTCTGAGAGTAAAATATTCGTGAGTGTCAATAAGGCACAAAACTGGGGTGCACCGGTCGAACTGAAAGGGATCAATGGAAATTATATCGCTAAACAAGCTGCTCCGGGTGTAGTCTTTGGAAAAGAAGTACTCTTCTTCTCCTCCAATATGGATGGTGGTTTTGGTGGATTTGATATCTATTATGCAGACCGCATCAATGACGAGACCTATGGCCTTCCGGTGAATCTCGGTCCAATGGTGAATTCTACGTTAGATGATGAAACCCCGTTTTATCTAAACAACAATTTATATTTTTCATCAACAGGTCATCCCGGCCTGGGTGGCTTTGATATTTTCAGATCCGAATGGAATGGTCAGGAATGGGGTAAGCCACAAAATCTTGGTGCCGGATACAATTCATCTTACGATGATATTTTCTTCTCCGTCAATGAAGATGGCAAGCTCGGATTCCTCGTGTCCAATCGTCCGGATGAGGATGCAAAATCCTTGAAATCCAAAACCTGCTGTGATGATATCTACCAGTTCCACATCAGGGATATTGTCATCGACCTGATCACCACGGTGTATGATGGCACAGTGCCGCTGCCGGGTGCTAAGGTTACCGTATTTGAGGTAGACCGCGGTAAGACTGGAAAGTCCCAGCAACAGGTAAATGAAAAAATCAATGATTCCCAGTTTGCACTCGATCAGGATAAAGCCTATAAAGTGCTCATTGAAAAGGAAGGATATATGCCCGCAGAGTTTGAATTCAACACCGTTGGTGTCGTTGATAACTTTACTGTTCGCAGGACGATCAAGCTGGCTAAGAAGGTACCGGATAATTCAGGTATGGAAACCGTGACCATCAATGAGCCTATACGCCTCAACAATATCTACTACGACTTTGATGATGACAAGATCCTGCCGGATGCTGAAAAAGATCTGAGCTTCCTTGTGGAGTTGATGAAGAAATATCCGGATATGGTGATTGAATTGTCTTCACATACGGATGCTCAGGGAAATGACGCATACAACGAGCGATTATCGCAGCGCAGGGCTCAATCTGCTAAAAACTGGATGGTATCCAAGGGTATCAAGGAAAGCAGGATTGAAGCAGTAGGGTATGGTGAAGAATTTATCCTCAATGATTGTTTCAATGGTATCGATTGTTCGGATGAATTGCACCGGGTCAACAGGCGTACGGAGTTCAAGATTATATCCGGCCCTACGACCATTGAGGTCAAGAAATCAGACCTGGGTGACCAGAAGAAAAAAGATCCAAATGCCAAGATACTGAATGCTCCTGCGAAAGGTACCGTGCCTGTAACGGATCCGAAAGTAGAGCTGACGTTTGATAAAAAGATTGTTGAGCTTGGTGCGGTAAAGAAAGGGGAGAAGAAAGAAATGAGTTTTTCCTTTACCAACACGGGCAACATACCGATCGAGATCGAACTGGTGACCTCCTGCGAGTGTACCACACTTGACTGGCCACAGTTTAAGATATTCAAGCCAGGCGACAAGGGAACGATCAATGCTGTATTTGACAGCAAGGACAAGGAGATCGGAGAAACCACGGACATTGAAATCATCCTCCGGCAGGCTGATCCAAAGACCCGGAATCCAATGGTCTATATC
>DATHZY010000080.1:0-3461 GCA_035458325.1 Saprospiraceae bacterium
GGATGATGGTGAAGTCCTCGTGCAAGGTCCCAACGTGATGCTTGGCTATTACAATGACGAAGAAGCCACGGCCCAGGCCATCAAAGACGGTTGGCTTCATACCGGTGATATCGGCCGATGGGAAAAAGAAGACTTCCTCGTCATCACGGATCGCAAGTCAAATATCTACAAGCATGCTTCCGGAAAGTTTATCGCCCCTGCGCAGATCGAATCTCTCCTGGTCCATCATCCACTGATCCATGAAGCGATGATCATAGGTTTTAAACGACCCTATACCATCGCGCTGATCATACCTCACTTTGATGGACTGAAGAAAGTATGCGCAGAAAAAAATATCCACTGGACCGCCCCGGAATATATGATCCACAACACGATGGTCATTCAGATATATCGGGACCTCCTGGATCATCTCGGCCTGCACAGCCATGAGCGTATCGAAAAGTTTATCCTTCTCTCAGATACCTGGAGCCCGGAGAATGGCTTGCTGACTGCGACGTATAAGCCGCGACGCAAGGTGATTGAGGAAAAGTATGCGAAGGAGATTGAGGAGATGTATGAGGGGTGAGGCCGTGAACAATGAGTCTCTTAAATCATTTTGTCCCCGACCCCTGCGTTTCTCCATTCCGCCCGCACGGGCTCCATTCCGAAAACGCCGGGGAGCCATGTTAGTCCAGCTAGAAAAGCTTCTACTGAAACATATGAGGCTAACCTTAGTGTAAGATTTCAATTATTTACTTTCCGAAAATCATTATCAAGACATCATCTAGGAAAGATTGGCTTCTATTGACCAACATTTATAATAGATTAAACATGCCTCCCCGGGGTTTTCGGAATGAAATGAGTTGAACGAAGTGAAATGAATGAAATGGAGAAACACAGGGGGCGGGGGCAAAAAAGAAGACAGTCCTTAGCGTCCCATATGCACCAACAACACCGATATATCCGATGGTGACACACCACTGATACGGCTTGCTTGTCCGAGCGTACGTGGGCGGAGGCGTGTAAGCTTCTCGCGTGATTCAATGCTGAGCGAATTAATCTTCGAATAATCGATGGAATCGTGCAGGGCCAATTCTTCGAGGCGGTTCATTTTGTCTACCATCTCCTGTTCGCGCTCGATGTAGCCGCGATACTTGATGTTGACTTCAGCGAGGCTGATGGTTTCTTCATCAAAATCTGCGAGACCTTTTACGAGTTGAGGAAGATATGGGGTGATATCTTCAATACCGATATGTGGCCTGCTGAGGAGTAGTGCCAGTTTTACTTTCTGTACTACCGGCGAACTTCCAATAGATTCGAGGAACGGATTGATCTGCTCAGGATCAGCATTGACGGCAGACAACATCTGCTCGATTTTTTTGATTCCGGCATTTTTTTGTTCTACCCTTTCCATGCGTTCCTCAAGTCCTTGCATACCGATGGCTTGCGCCAGTGGTGTAAGGCGTATATCTGCATTGTCCTGACGTAGTAAAATGCGATGTTCAGCCCTGGAGGTAAACATGCGATATGGCTCCAAAGTACCTTTGTTGATGAGGTCATCAATCAACACGCCGATATAAGCTTCTGATCTTTTGAGAATAAACGGTGCTTCTTCCTTAACTGCAAGATGTGCATTGAGTCCTGCCATCAATCCTTGCGAAGCAGCCTCTTCATATCCAGTCGTACCGTTGATCTGACCTGCAAAGAATAAATTCTTGACCAATCTCGTCTCCAGTGTGGGAGATAATTGTGTAGGTGGAAAATAATCGTATTCAATCGCATATCCCGGACGGAACATCTTGCAGTTTTCAAAACCTTCCACCTTGCGCAACGCTTCGTATTGCACATCTTCCGGTAACGATGATGAAAATCCATTGACATAAACCTCAACGGTATCCCAACCTTCCGGCTCCACAAAAAGCTGATGCCTTTCCTTATCCGCAAAGCGATCGATCTTGTCTTCGATCGAAGGACAGTAGCGGGGTCCAATGCCTTTGATCCGTCCATTGAACATCGGCGAACGATCAAACCCAGTGCGCAATGCATCATGCACGGCTTCGGATGTATACGTGATATGACAAGGCCTTTGCTTTAGCAGAGGCGGTGTCTCCGTGTATGAAAATCTTCCTGCCGGTTCATCACCCGGTTGCAATTCCATCCGGTCATAATCGAGTGAACGACCATCCACCCTTGGCGGTGTACCAGTCTTCATTCGCCCGGCTTCGAAGCCTAAGGTGATGAGTTGTTCGGTGATACCGGTTGCTGCTTTCTCTCCTGCACGTCCGCCACCAAATTGTTTTTCACCGATGTGGATCACCCCATTGAGGAAGGTTCCGTTAGTCAACACAACGGATTTGCCTGGGATCTCGAGACCAAGGCTCGTGCGGACTCCTGCCACTCTTCCATCTTTAACCACCAGTCCGGTGACCATCTCCTGCCAGAAATCCACGAGTGGGTTAGCTTCGAGCATCAGCCTCCATTTTTCTGCAAAGCGCAGGCGATCGCTCTGTGCACGGGGACTCCACATGGCAGGCCCCTTAGACCTGTTGAGCATCCTGAACTGGATCATGGTATGGTCCGTCACGATGCCGCTATATCCTCCCAATGCATCTATCTCTCTGACAATCTGCCCCTTAGCAACCCCACCCATAGCTGGATTGCAGCTCATTTGGGCGATGGTATTCATGTTCATCGTAGCCAGCAGCACGCGGCTGCCCATGTTAGCCGCAGCGACTGCAGCTTCACATCCGGCATGGCCGGCGCCTACTACGATGACATCATAAATTGGGAACATGGGGGCAAAGATAAGGAGTTAAGGTGAAGGCTGAGGCGAAGGCGGAGGAGAACTACAAGCTCTTCGCTCCCACCACAGATCTCAATTGCTCAATAAATTTCCTCAGCTCAGGAAACGAAACGGTCTTGTCTTCAAAATACTTGATCGCCTGGGTAGTTTCACTTTCATTGGCTTCGAGGCGGAGCAACATATTATGCAGGTGCATGCGCATGTGTCCTTTTTGAATGCCCGTAGTAACGAGTGATCGTATAGCAGAAAAATTTTGCATTAAGCCGGTCGCTGCAATGACCTGCATCAGCGTGGGGGCATCCGGATTGCCTAGCATCTCGAGAGATCGTTTAGCTAGCGGATGAAGTGTCGTCAAGCCACCAACTGTCCCAACGGCCAATGGAATTTCTAATTCAAATCGAAAGATGCCATCGGTGACTGAACATTTACTCAATCCTTTATACTTACCACTGCGTGCTGCCCAGGTATGACCGCATGCCTCTACCGCGCGAAAGTCATTTGCGGTAGCCAGGACCACAGCATCAATGCCATTGAAGATACCTTTGTTGTGTGTAGTAGCTCTGTGCGGATCAAGCTGCGCGATACGCACTGCTGTGTAAAACCTGCGGGCAAATTCTTCAGGACCCAGGCCGCCTTCAAAATCACCGAGCGTTGTGACGGGGCATTCGACCCAGGCGTG
>DATHZY010000081.1:0-6806 GCA_035458325.1 Saprospiraceae bacterium
GAAGTCCTGTATTACGTTGACGGCGATTTTATGAGCCGCAACAATATCGAACAAGGCCATATCACATTGCATCCTGCAGGCATACCCCACGGCCCTGCTCCTGGTGCGTATGAAAGAAGTATCGGCCAGACGTCAACGGAAGAGCTGGCAGTGATGATTGATACATTTGCACCCCTGATGGTGACGGAGCATGCGCTGAAGATTGATGATGGGAAGTATTATCAATCATGGCTCGAAGCATAGAGCATAGTGCATAGGGCAGAGGGCAGAGAAAAAAGTGAAAAATGAAGAGTGAAGAGTGAAGAGTGAAAAATGAGAGCCATGTAATGATATCCAAATGGTCTCCGTGCACTCCGTGTTCTCCGTGCGAAATAATTTAATTCGCCAGAGTTTTCAGTTGAAAAGAAAAATTAAATACCTAAGATGAAATCGTGGATTGAGATACCGGAAAATTCAGATTTTTCCATTTACAATATACCTTTTGGCATCGGGTCGGATGGTGGCGCGCCTTATGTATGCACGCGGATCGGAGACCAGGTGATTAATCTCTACAAACTTGCACAAACCGGTTTCTTCAGGGGACTCGTGGATGATGTTGAAGTTTTCAATCAACCTGTGCTCAATCCATTTATCGGGTTGGGCAAATCAATCACGAATGAAATCAGGCTGCGAATACAGGAGACCTTGTCGAATGACAACTCACCTTTAAGGCATCAGCCTGATTTATTCGCACACTTCAGATTGGTGAATATGCTTCTTCCGGTAGCTATCGGTGATTACACAGATTTCTATTCGAGTATCGAACATGCAACGAATGTTGGCAAGATGTTTCGTGACCCTGAAAATGCGTTGTTGCCCAATTGGCGCCATCTCCCGATTGGTTATCATGGCAGAGCATCGTCTATCGTTATCAGCGGGACTCCGATCCGTCGGCCAAACGGCCAGACGAAGGCCAATGATGCAACCCAGCCAACATTTGGACCCACGAAACGACTGGATTTTGAACTCGAAATGGGTTTTGTGATCGGAAAGGAAACACAAATAGGTGAAACGATATCGACTGCAAAGGCAGAGGATTATATTTTCGGTCTTGTACTTTTCAATGACTGGTCAGCCCGTGATATCCAGCAATGGGAATACGTTCCTCTCGGCCCCTTTCTCGCCAAGAATTTTGCATCCGGCATCGCACCATGGATTGTCACCCTCGAGGCATTAGAACCACATCGCGTACAAGGACCTGAACAAGTGCCTGCCGTACTACCCTACCTGCAATACGAAGGCGCGAAAAACTATGATGTCCAACTGGAAGTGATCATCACGCCTGAAAATGGCGCCCCCGCCACCGTGTCTGTTTCAAACTTTAAATACATGTACTGGAACATGTGCCAGCAACTGGCCCACCACACGAGCAATGGCTGCAATGTGCGTGTCGGTGATCTCATGGCGTCCGGCACGATCAGTGGTCCGGACGAGCATTCACTTGGTTCGATGCTCGAGATATCATTAGGCGGCAAAAAACCGTTTACATTACCGAATGGCCAGCAGAGATCATTTATTGAAGATGGAGATACGGTTACGCTCAGGGGATGGGCCGAAAAAAATGGCCAACGGGTAGGATTCGGTGAAGTGTACAACCTGGTCGAAAGTGCCCGTCCGTCATAACCTGCTCCCTTTTTCTGCCTTATATTTGCACTTATAAACACTACTTATGTCCGTTTTAACTCAAAAAGAAGCTCCTGTAACCGCGGTTACGGAGGACTTTCTACCCATCAATGGTACAGACTACGTCGAATTGTATGTCAGCAATTCAAAGCAGGCTGCCCACTACTATAAGACCGCCTTCGGTTACCAGGATTACGCATATAAAGGCCTGGAAACCGGCGAAAAAAATACGGAGTCCTATGTACTTGCCCAGGATAAGATCAGGCTGGTGCTGACTTCACCGCTGCATAGTAATTCAGAAATCGGAAGACACATCGACAAACACGGTGATGGTGTCAAAGTCATCGCCCTGTGGGTGGATGATGCCACTGATGCCTGGAAGCAAACCACCTCACGCGGTGCTAAATCTTTTATGGAACCCACTGTCGAAGAAGATGAGCACGGTCGCGTGGTTCGCTCAGGTATACACACGTATGGCGAAGTGGTTCACATCTTCGTTGAACGCAAGGATTACAAAGGCCTCTTCCTCCCCGGCTTTACCAAATGGACCACAACGTACAATCCACCAACTGTAGGTCTCAAATATGTTGATCACATGGTAGGTAATGTTGCCCTGGGCCGCATGAATTACTGGGTGAAGTTTTACGAAGACGTCATGGGCTTCAAGAACATCCTGACCTTTGATGACAACGATATCTCTACAGAGTATACAGCCCTCATGAGCAAAGTGATGAGCAGTGGTAACGGATACATCAAATTCCCGATCAATGAACCCGCTGCCGGCAAGAAGAAATCTCAGGTAGAAGAATATCTTGATTTCTATGAAGATGAAGGTGTGCAGCATATCGCGGTCGCAACAGATGACATAGTAGATACTGTGAGTAAACTGAGGGATCGTGGCGTTGAATTCTTACGCGTGCCTTCTACCTATTACGATACCATCCTGGAGCGCGTTGGAAAAATAGATGAAGACCTGACTCCACTCAGAGAGCTCGGCATCCTCATTGACAGAGATGACGAAGGTTACCTGTTGCAATTATTTACAAAACCTGTTCAATCCAGACCGACGATGTTTTTCGAAATCATCCAGCGCAAGGGAGCCCGCTCTTTTGGCAAGGGAAATTTCAAGGCGTTGTTTGAAGCGATTGAAAGGGAGCAGGAACTGAGAGGGACTCTGTAAGTGAGCAGTGAGCAGTTGGCAGTCAAGAAGGGCACCTAACAACTCACGTCTGATGACTCACTCACAACTCACCACTCACCACTCACTACTCACAACTCACAACTCACAACTCACAACTCACAACTGACAACTGACAACTCACATTTTTGAAAACTCCATTAGTCTCACCCCTACCCGAAACTGATCCCTCCATCACGGATTTGGTTCGGTTTTACAATGAAACCCTTGGCTTCTGCCCGAATAGTGTGAAGACCATGCAGCGTCGGCCGCATATAGCGCAGGCATTTATCCGCATGAACCAGGCGGTGATGGAAAACCACGGGCGTGTAACCAGTGCTTTGAAAAGACTAATCGCCTACATTTCAAGTTATACAACAGGCTGTCAGTATTGCCAGGCGCATGGGATCCGCGCGGCAGAGCGGTATGGTGCATCTGAAGATCAGCTACTACACATCTGGGAGTATAAGACCCATCCCGCATTTAATCCTGCTGAAAGGGCTGCATTGGATTTTGCGGTCGCTGCCTCTGCTGTGCCTAATGCTGTTGATGAGACCATCGCTGAAGCATTGCGCGCGCATTGGGATGAAGGTGAGATCGTAGAGATCGCCGGTGTAGTTGCCTTATTTGGCTACCTCAACCGCTGGAATGACTCCATGGGCACTACGATCGAACCTGGTGCGATTGAATCCGGTGAAAAACACCTTGCACATCACCAATGGACTGGCGGAAAGCACAGAAGATAAGACACTACGATCAAACCTTTTAGTCGACACAACCGTTACCCTGAACATGAAAGTGAAGAAGCGATGGATATTCCTCAGCAGCACAATCGTCTTGTTCGGCCTGCTCTCCATCCCTGAGCTAACCCATACCAATGCCGGGCAGAGCGAATCCATCGGTAGTGTCAGGAAAGGAAAGTTAAAAAACGGATGGCTCATGCCCTTTGAGGGCAACAACTACCGGTACTTCAGCCGCTTCAGCTATTACATCCTCAACAATGCCTATGTCAATTCCAGGGTGTATGCCACATTGACGGAGGCCTACAAGGAATGTGAGACGACCTGTCCTGACCGCGAATTTATCCTCATGGAATGCACCCGAAAACATGGGGGACGGATGCTGATCCACTGGACGCATCAGAATGGGACCAGTGTTGACTTCATGGTGCCAAAGAAAAGAAGTGATGATAACACGATCATTTCCAATCATGCCGGCATGGCCCATTATCTTTTGCAGTTCAACCAGGATGGCCAGCACGCCTTGAACCATAAGACGGTCATTGACTTTGAAAGCATGGCCAAGCATCTCCTTGCCCTCGATGATGCCGCAAAGAGGAATGGCTTGCGGATACATAAGATTCTCTTCAATACCCACATGCATGATGAGTTGTTCAACACACCTTCCGGCAGAAAACTACAAGAAAGGAATATTCCGATCAGGCCGCACCTGAGTGACTTGATCAACAGGTACCATGATGATCATTATCATGTAGACTTTGACTTGTGAGAGAGTGAGAGAGTGAGAGGTGAGAGAGTGAGAGGTAAGAGAGTGAGAGGTGAGAGGTAAGAGGTAAGAGAGTGAGAGAGTGAGACGCTCGGCGAAAGAGGCTGAAGAGGCGAAAGAGGCAAACAAATTATGTAGAGACGCGAATTCATCGCCTCTTAAACTGCGGCTCCCGCTACACAAGACAAGTCAATTGGCGGGATCTAAGGATCTGCGCGAAAATATTTTAAGAGAAGTTTCCCCCTCAAATCGTCTCCGAATAATCAAGGTCTGCGGTGAAGGTTTCCTTCATCTTCCATAAGGCGAGAAAGGCGATCACGGCCAGGATTGATCCGACCACCATGCCGGCTTGAAGGATATTACCAGAAAATGTCTTGTCCCTGAAATACTGGTACATCAGGATGATGGCTGGCAAAGAACCCCGGACAAAATTTGGAACAGTCGTGGTGACCGTTGCCCTGATATTGGTGCCAAACTGTTCGGCTGCGATGGTGACAAAGATCACCCAGTATCCAACCGAAAATCCCATGGCCATGCACAACAAATAAAACATCCCTGAGGTAATGCCATGCGAATTGAGGTATACAAACACCATCAGCAGGTTGAGCGCCAGGAAGATCGCCATTACTTTTTTCCTGCTTTGCAGATACTGGCTCAACATACCGCTCATGATGTCACCGAAGACAAGACCGCCATAGCACCACGCAATGGCTGAACCCGCCTTGATCGTCTCCGCGCCCTCCACTCCAAGGGCTTTGGCAAACTCAGGTGAAAAGGTAATAAGCACACCTACAAGGAACCACAAGGGTATGCCGATAAGGATACATTGCATATACCGGATAAACCTTTGGCGATCTGTAAAAAGGGACAGGAACTTACCCCGGTCTTCAACCGCATTTTCAATTTGCTTATACATCAACGATTCCTTTACGCTCACACGTAGGAAGAGGAGTAACAAACCCAGGACACCTCCGGCATAATAACACAATCGCCAATCTTCAAAAATCTGGTACACCAGGTTGGCCACAATAGCACCAGTCAGTCCGACGGAGGCCACGATCATCGTACCATACCCACGCTTATGCTTAGGTAGTGATTCAGCCACCAGCGTTATCCCAGCACCGAGTTCCCCGGCAAGGCCGATACCCGCAATAAATCGCCAAAAAGCATAGGCCTCCACTGAGTGAACCATACCATTGGCAATGTTTGCGATGGAGTACATGAAAATGGATCCGAATAACACGGACAGCCTGCCTTTCTTATCCCCCAGGATACCCCATAGGATTCCCCCCAGGAGCATTCCATACATCTGCATACTGATCAGGTGCTCACCGGCATCCCTGTTGGCCTGGTCCACTAAGCCCAGGTCGATGAGACTTGCCTTGCGCACGATGCCAAACAGTAGCAGATCGTAGATATCTACAAAATAGCCCAGGGCGGCCACGATGACGGCCGGAGTGACAATCCTGGCCGTGTTGGTTTTTTCGTCTTTCGTCATGTATTGCTGATACTGGCGCTTTCCTCCAGATTGCTGGACAACAAATAAAGCAATATCCGGTCAATATTATCAATCTCCTGCCAGAAAAGCAGAAATCTTCCAGTTGCCTTTGCCATCCTTGAAAAGAAACATCCGATAATCCATCGGGCTGTAGATATACCGCCAATTGACCCAACCACGTTGTTGCCGGTCATAAGTTTCAATCTGATACCACTCGGGATCGCCAAATGGATTTGCACCAGATCGCGTCTTACCATACTGATCGCCATCCAGATACCATACAACATCATATGTCAACTTTGACTTGATCGGCGAGGCCGTATCCGGGCCATCCCGGAGATTTACATTTTTCCCGGTGATGACGCCGATGTTGTAATAATCATCCTCGATATCCAGTGGCAAGTCATACACATAGGGAAAGACAAACTGGTACCTGCCTGTCAGATCATTCTCATCATGCAAGAAGACACCGCCTAGGTTGATCGCCCGTTTCATGATCAGCCAAACCATACTGGAATCATTGTCCGCATCCCACTCCTGCTTAAAGTCAGAGAGTCCACTTGCTTCCCCCCGTATACCAGACACATCAAAATCCAGCACGCTATATAAAAAGCGCTGATCACGCTTGTCAATCGCCTCGAGCAACCGATCGACAAAAGTAACAAGGCTGGTATCCAGGAAAGCTTCATCTTTTGGGACTAAAGTTGGATTCTGGCTCCAACCCTGATTCATAAGGCCTGCTAAAAGCAGTGTGCATAATAGATTTTTCATAGGTGGAATTTATACGCAGGGCTAATTTAGCTATCAGAAGGATATAAATAGCCATCAGCTGACAGCTTTCAGAAGGATCTAAAAAGCTACCAGCTTCCAGCTTCCAGAGTATTTCATTTCGCACTGCTCAATATATAGCCGAGCTATCTGTAGATCATACCTCCCCTCTCTTTTGCCTTATCATTTTCGTAT
>DATHZY010000082.1:0-3922 GCA_035458325.1 Saprospiraceae bacterium
CAGGCCAACTACAACCAGCCTTGATCCGAAGAAAATGAATGTGGATCCAAGGTCTTCTTCTGAAAAACAACCAAACATGGCGCAGTTCGGAGATACAAGAATGGCCAAATTCATTGAAGTGAGTTTTAGTAACGATGGCAAGGTGCAAACGGTTAAGGCCGAGGGCTTTCCCGATTCGGTCCGATATATTCCCAGAAAATAAAAAGCCTCCATTGGGAGGCTTTAGTGGGGGTAGGGTTAAGGGTTGATTGATATTTTAATTAAGCTTTGGCTTACGGTACTGTGAATACCTCACGATCTTACCAACGCTGTCTATGGTATTGATGTCGTGCATTACAACAGAATCTACTTTGCCGGTTTTATAGGTGTCTATCTCATCGTACCAGGTCAGGATAAATTTGTGTCCCTTGTCTGATTTCAGTTTCTGCCAGGCTACCATCCTGATCTTAACATTGCTTAGACTATCCCTGGATTTTTGCCACATCGTCATGAGGTCTGCGTTGGAATATGTTTTCTGAACACCGGCATGATTTTCGAAGAAAATACTATCACCCATTACAGAGGAAAGAGCTTTCATATCTCCATTTTCCCAATAAACATAAGAATCCAGAACATTTTTGAGGTGTTCATCTGACACATCCGTTGTAAAATTGGAAGAGTAGGTTGCAGTATAAGGCATGACCACTGTAGACTTGGGCGTTTCAGCTGGTGCTGCTGTTGCTTCTGTTTTTTCGGTGGAGGGAGTCTGACATCCGAGGACGATCAAGACAATGCCAATAAATAAAAAGGTCCTTTTCATACGATCCTGTTTTGTTTTGTTTTAAGAGTACCACCAAATGGTGGTTGACTGGGAAGGTAGAGAATATAAGATCTAAGACGGTATCACCATTCTTGGTGATGGGCTAACATATACGAGGTAACTGTTCACCTGTCAGGTAACTCACGATACAGGTACCTCCAATACGACTTCGCATGGTCACTTTTCCAGGTTGCAGCTCTGAAACTTGTCCAATGACAGAGGCATTGGAGCCATTAGGGTCATTTCTTAATGCTTCAACAAATTGTCCGGCAACGGCAGCGCTGACTACCGCCATGAAAATGCCTTCGTTGGCTACATACAATGGATCCAGTCCCAGCATTTCGCAGGCTGAGTCCACGCGTTCATCGACCGGAATCAGTTTTTGATCCAGGTGGTATCCCAGTTGTGTCAGTTCCGCAATTTCGTTGAGCACTGAGGCTACGCCTCCCCTGGTGGGGTCACGAAGGAATTTAATACCATACCCGAATTCATCGAGTAGTTTCATCACCGTATGATTGAGATTGGTACTATCAGTTTTAATATCGGATTCAAACTCAAGTCCCTGCCTTACACTCATGATGGCCATCCCATGGGTTGCGATATTGCCACTGACGATGATTTTGTCCCCGGATGTGATATTGCGGTGATGTATAGACGCGTTTTCATGAATGAATCCAATGCCGGAAGTGTTGACAAATATTTTATCTCCTTTTCCCTTTTCCACCACTTTTGTATCTCCCGTCACAATTTTTACATTCGCCCTGGTAGCAGCTTCTTTAATGCTGACAAGTATTCTCCAGAATTCTTCCATCAAAAGGCCTTCTTCAATGATAAAGGCCAGTGAAAGATATTGGGCCTGTGCTCCGCACATGGCCAGGTCGTTTACGGTTCCATTAACTGCGAGATCGCCAATATTGCCTCCCGGAAAGAACACGGGGGATATAACATAGCTGTCAGTGCTAAAAGCCACGTTGCCATTCAGATGAAAGCTGGCGCCATCATGTTGCTGATCCAGGAGATCGTTCTTCAGGATATCAAATACGCCTGATTGGAGCAACCTGTGGGTGAGCAATCCACCGCTACCATGGCCCATCGTAATCATATCGAAATCAAATTTCGGCATGGGGCACTGCAAGGCTATCTTTTCAGGTTGTGGCATTATCCTTCAATTGGTTCATTAACTGATGCGTTTGAGTAATGATAGTAGGCCGCGCATGCACCTTCACTACTTACCATTGGCGCGCCCAGGGGATGCTCCGGAACACAACGGGTACCAAAATTGGGACACTGCCTTGGTTTCTTAAGTCCTTTCATGATCTGGCCACTAATGCAGTCCTTGTTTTCTTCAGCTGCCCGCAGGTTGAGGTTGAATTTGAGTCGGGCATTGAAATTTTTATAGCGATCATTCACCTCGTACCCGCTTTGGGGAATATTGCCGAGTCCCCTCCATGCCCTGTCACTAATGCTGAATACTTCGTGTATCGTTTCCATGGCCATCCTGTTACCCGCCCTTTGCACACTTCTGGAATACTGATTTTCAAGTTTATAAGTACCCGCCTCCAATTGCTGCACTGCCATGAGGATACCCTGGAGAAGATCCACAGGTTCAAATCCCGTGACTACAATAGGGCATTGATATTTTTCTGCAATGGGATAATATTCTTCCATGCCCATGATCGTGCAAACGTGACCTGCCGCCAGAAATGCATCGATGCGGTTTTCATGATCTCCCAGGATCGCTTCCATGGCTGGAGGAACCAAAACATGCGAAGCCAGGATGCTGTAATTTTTTAATTGAAGATGATGAGCCTGTATCACGCTTAATGCGTTTGCAGGAGCTGTAGTTTCAAAACCCACGGCAAAGAAGACTACCTGTTTATCCGGATTATCTTTTGCCAGCTGTACGGCTTCAAGAGGGGAGTAAAGTATCCTCACATCAGCCCCTTCTGCTTTTGCTTCCAGAAGACTTTTGGAAGATCCGGGCACACGAAGCATATCACCGAAAGAGCAAAGGATCGTCTTCGGCCGGAACGCCAGGTGCACCGCTTCGTCTATTACGCTGACGCTGGTTACACAAACCGGACAACCCGGACCGTGCACCATGTTGATCTTCTTCGGGAGCATCTCTAGTATTCCATTCTTGACCAGGCTGTGCGTTTGGCCCCCGCAGATCTCCATCAGCGTCCAGGGCTTCGTAGTGATTCTGTGGATCTCCCTGAGAAAATCCTCCACCAGCTCCGGATCTCTGTATTCGCTCAAATATTTCATTAGTGTGATAATTAAAAATTGAGAAGTAAGAATTCAGAAATGTATATTTTTTCATTTTTACTTTTAGCTTTTTAGTTCATCTACCTCTCCCATTTCTTTCAGGTAACTGAAGACTTTTTGGGCTTCTTCTTCGTCTACTACAGAAATAGCAACGCCCACATGCACTAACACGTAGTCCCCCACGTTTGCTTCAGGAACCATCCGCAGGTTTACCTGCTTATTAATGCCTCCAAACGATACTTTTCCATCGCGGAATGTATCATCCAACTGGTTGATGATCTCAATGATCTTTCCTGGAATTGCTAAACACATATGATGGATTTAATGCGGTCCTGGTATCGGCCTTACTCAAGTGATGCACAGCTATCTGCCCAAAGCTTATGCATTCGTCATTCGGACTGAGTTGCTTATGGAAATAAAGACTCTTCCTCTGTCCAAGTTCTCTTGTGATCATGTCCACGAGCAAGGCATTCTGGAAAACACCACCACTGAAAGCGAGATGTTTCGCATTGTACCTTTCGCTGATCTCTTCAATCATATTGGTCAATGAAATAAAAACTTTACTGGCTATCCAACTCCTGTTGTATCCATGAAGAACATCGGCCATTAGTTCCTCCATGAATAAACCAGTATCAATACAATCACTGATCACCGGCATAGGGTAATTGAAAGAAGAACGGTGATGGCTGCCTCGGGCCAGGGCTTCCAGTTTCATGGCGGCTTCGCCTTCATAACTGCTATGGGTACATATGCCCAGTATAGAAGCAATACCATCAAGGAAACGACCCATTGAACTGGTTTGGAGTTGTTCTTCCTGCTCCAATAGTTTTTGATAGAACGCCCACTCAGCGGAGC
>DATHZY010000083.1:0-11389 GCA_035458325.1 Saprospiraceae bacterium
TTCACTCATCCCCGCCAAGTGCCGGGCCTGTGGCTACTGGCACCTGACGACAGGCTCCACGCGAAGGCAATGTATGTTTTGCACTGACCGGGCCTTATTTCTCAAGGATATCTACAGCACCCGGGAGGAAGCGTTGCGCACCGCGGAGCACTTACGGAAGGAGAAAAGGATTCAATTGCTTCCGTATAAATGTCCGCATGGGAGCGGGTGGCATCTCACTAAGAAGTGAAGAGTGAAGAGTGAAGAGTGAAAAATAGCTAAATAGAAAGATAAATAAGTACGGGCAGGTCACGACCTGCCCGTACTTATTTATCTTTCTATTTAGTTATTTTTCACTTGGTTGCTGAGCTGTAGCACATGGTTGAGCGAAAGCAGGTCGAAGCATCACTTCTTCGTGAGATGCCACCCGCTCCCATGCGGACATTTATACGGGAGCAATTGAATCCTTTTCTCCTTTCGCAAGTGCTCCGCGGTGCGCAACGCTTCCTCCCGGTTGCTGTAGATATCCTTGAGAAATAAGGCCCGGTCAGTGCAAAACATACATTGCCTTCGCGTGGAGCCTGTCGTCAGGTGCCAGTAGCCACAGGCCCGGCACTTGGCGGGGATGAGTGAATGCCCATAATTCCTCTTAGTTTCTTCCGCTGCCATTTCTGCAGCAACCAGGCTATGGTATTCTTCCAGAAATTGATTGTTACTGCCCCGGCAGGTGGTGCTTCGCATATTTGTCAATATTTAACCTGGCCATGCAAGTTACGCAGCAACTCCATACCCATTTTCGTTACTTTAGCTCTCCTCATTATTTCTTCATATCCAAAATACTATACTTATGCCTGGCGTCAGCGTCTATCTCAATTTTAACGGAACAACAGAGTCCGCATTCCGGTTTTATAAATCCGTATTTGGCGGTGATTTCGATGGTGGTATCCACCGCTTTTCTGAAATTCCACCTTCCGATGGCATGCCACCCATTCCGGATTCCGATAAAAACCTTGTCATGCATGTGTCCCTCCCGATCATGGACAATAGTTTTATGCTCATGGGAAGTGATTCCCCTGAATCGATGGGGTTTAAAATCATACAGGGAAATAACATGTCGATCAACCTGATGACTGATAGCCGCGAGGAAACAGATCGTCTTTTTGCAGCCTTATCAGCAGGTGGTGTGGTAGAACAGCCTATGCAGGATATGTTCTGGGGAGCTTATTATGGTAGTTGCACAGACCAATTCGGAATCAAGTGGATGTTCAATTTTGATACCACCCGGCATTGATTGCCCTCTTGATGCAAAGGTCCCTGGAGCTGTCCAATTTGTTGAAAAGTAAAGTCTTTCAACCATTGGTTAGCCCAGGGACCGGCAAAGAATTACATACATACAAAACTTTTAAATCAGTACGTCTTGCTGCTGGATCTTACCTTATGAAACAGGATTTCTACCCTGTATGATCCGAAGCAATACCGCGATCACGGCAATGACCAGCAAGATGTGGATGATTCCGGTTGCGCCATACGCAAAGTATCCAAGTGCCCACAGAATAACGAGGATGATGGCGATTAAATACAATAGGCTATTCATGGCTTTAGATTTTGAGTTTGATGAAATAAAATGCTAGCGTTACCGCCTTACCAGGGTTCTTGTGTAGGTGTGTTCATACCCGCTTCCTTATCCGTCCGACCAGGTATTGGAAGTTCATCATCCAGTGGATCAAGGTCCTGTGGTCTTGTTGGCCGGTTCACATTCGTATCAGGGACATCTGGTTTTCGAAACGGAGCATTTCTGTTCCTTTCGGTTTTTGGATGTATTGATTTCCTGGGACTTTTGGCTTGCACCGGCTCCACGGGTGCATCAACAGATTTTTTCATGACGAAGTATTTTGATGAAAAAATAGATGCAGCTTGATGACTGCTATCTTTGACTTCTTCAGGAATGAGATGCGGGTGAGTGATATAAAGGATACAATATTTAAAACGATATAGTTTTTCAATACGTATATCCACGCTCAATCCACTATGCAAGCTGATCAGTTGACAATCAATATCTTATATTGATATAATGGGTGTTTTCTAAAATATGCATTTAATGCATTTTCAGTATTTACCCTGTATAATTTTTTCAGGATCATTACGCATAAACCATGAGGACAGCATGTGAGGATTTTGATAATTACAGTTGTTATGCAATTCAATTATTCCTCATGGTAAAAAACCAATAAATCATTTTACCTGGGCTATTCCTGAACACCAGGAACATGGCGAGAATCGATAATAGATGAGTCCTATGCATTCATTTTACGAATACTAAATGCATCGTATCATACATTCCATGGTTTTTTAACGTCATTCAACACCAACATTGAAGCCCTTTTAGTATTTTTAATCATTGCAATCGCCGCATAAAACCAAATAAAATGCGAATCCAAAGCCAACTTTTCTCCGTGATCTTCCTCCTGATACCTATCATGAGCATAGCCCAGTTTCAGTGGGAACATTCCGGAGGTCCTCTGGGCGCTAGTGGTGGCGAATTATATTCTGACGGGACGACAGCCTTTTACACCGGCCAGTATTTCCTATATCGCACGATAGATGGTCAAAACTGGGAAGAGGTGTATGAACGGTACCTGGCTTATTTTGCCTTTTACGGTGACACGCTGGTCGGCCACCTTAAGAATTATTATGACCAAGACGCTCCGCAAGACTCCATCGCGATAAGTCTTGATGGAGGAGATACCTGGACTGAACTTCCCTTGCCGGAGGACAATATATACCTACATGAATTTGTGGCCACGAAGCTTGGCGTCTTCCTGGATCTTGGCGGAACGCATTACATCTGGAAACTAGCTGACGATGCCCAGGGATGGGAAAAATTTCCTATCCCGCAGTATGGAGCGTACCAGTTGTTTTCTGCTGAAGGTGAACTTTACTATTCCACACTCGAAGAATTTATTCATGTGCCGGATGAAGGAACATTTGATACACTGGGATTGACCTGGGATGATTTCGCACCACCTTATCATATGGACTTCTTTGCACATGATAATTTTATTTCAATCGTCGAAGATGCCCTTTGGCCGGATGATCCAATTACGCGCTGGTCCTTTGATGGAGGTCAAACATGGGAAGTGATGGATACTTCTGTCTTTGGCGCTTGGGTCCGGTTTACGACCCTTGATGATAAGATTTATCAGTTGCGTCCCGGAAACAAGGTTTATGTTTCTGCTGATGGAGCCCAATCATGGACACCTGTCACGCCCACAACACCAGTGCTAGGATACAGGAGGAGTATTGCAGGTGCCGCTGGAAAATTACTGACGAATAATTTCGGCCAGGTCATCCTCGCTATTGATCCCGAATCCGGTACGGTCATCCAGGCAAATCATAACCTGGCAGAAGCCTATACCGGAGACACCGATTACAGTACCGGTTCATTATGGGCCGCAAGTGGAAATGGTTTATTCACCTATGATCTCGCCAGCCAATCGTGGTCGCAGAATTCCAGCCTCTACCGCCTCGGCGAATCCAACGGATATGAATTTGTAGATGCCAATGAAAACGGAATCGTCCTGGTTGCACAGGGATCGCGCCCCGAAGTGTTTGAAATTTCGCAAGATGGCGGACTTTCATGGACGTCGCATAATTTTCCGTGGCAAGGCAACGGCCAGAATACCGCGCTTCTAAAAACAGCGATACTTGATGATATCCTTTATATTTCTGCAATAGGCAGAAAAACGTATCGGTCAGCCGACTATGGCGAGACATGGCAAGAGGTACTGATCAATGACCTTTCATTTAACAGCGCTGTCCTTGAATGGAATGACCTTCACGTCGTCCATACAGATGATAAAATCTATACCTCTGCGGATGAAGGGATAACCTGGTCACTGCATGCTGATTTTACCATTGGCACGCTGGACAGGCTGCTGACCGTGGATAACATCCTCTTCGCGTTTGTAAGATTGACCCAATATGACCCATACCAAAGAGCCTTTGTGTCTGATGATGGTATTCACTGGCGTTGGGCCCATGACGGATTGCCCCCTTGGATGGGATTTTATTTCAATCCTCTCAGCTCACATAATCTTTCCATCCCTACCGATTTTTTCAGCTATGGTGGAAATTACTATTTACATCTGGGGCATAGTGGGATTTTTGCGACGACGGATACTTTTAATGTATGGTTTCCTTTGGAACTCATCCAGTTTAATAACTATGAATTAGCCGACAGCATTTTCTTTAAAGGATATTATGGAGGTCTGCGCAAGTCACATGCACCTTCTATCTACGGAGAGCTTGTCAGTGGAAAAGTGTTTTTTGACCGCAACGACAATGGACTCCAGGAATCAGAAGAACAAGGTTTGAAAAACATCCATGTGAGCCTGATTGATCCTGAAGCCATCTATCCATATTATGGAACCATGACCGAAGATCAGGGCATATTTAAACTGGGAATGAATCTGGACTCCGAAGACACCCTCAGATGTAATTTTACTTCACGCTATCTGCAACATATCAATCCGGAACATTACCTCCTTACAGCAGGAAGTGAGGACAACCATTTTGGCATTGTACTGGAACCAGACAAAACGGACTTGAGTCTGCGCGGGAATTCAGGTCGCTATCGTCCAGGGTTTGACACCAACATTCACCTCAGTTACAAAAATGAAGGTTCAACAGAACCACAATCTTATCTCAGCTTTCATATGGATTCGGTCCTGGAGCTTATCAATGCTACTCCACCACCAACCTCTATAGTCGGTGATACGATGACATGGCTACTTGGGCAATTGCCCATTGCTTCAAATGGTTCTATAAAACTGGTGGTGCATGTGCCCTCAACAGTGCTGCCGGAGGCAGTGATCTGGAGTTCGGCCACTGTATCGCCATCCGGACAGGAAGAAACACCTGGTGACAATACGACTATTCTTTCGAATCTGGTTTTTGGGTCCTTTGACCCCAATGACAAGCTGGTAGATCCTCCCAAAGGTTTGACCATACAGGACATCAAGGATGGAAAGGAAGTATTCTATACAATTCGATTTCAAAATACCGGCAATTATCTTGCAGATCGGGTAAAAATCCTGGATCCCATTGACACCACGATTATTTTAAACTCAGTCAGGATTGTGTCATCCAGTCATGAAATTTCAAGTACCCGTATTCTTCCATCATCTGATCGTATGTTGGAAATTATATTTGACAACATATTCCTGCCTGATTCAGCCAGTGATTTTGCCGGAAGCCAGGGCTACGTGACCTTTGCTGCACAACGCCACAAGAAATTTGGACTGACCGTGCCGACTAAAAATCAGGCGATGATTTATTTTGATTTTAATGCCCCGATTTTCACTAATACCAAATCATGGTATCCTCAGGCAGACATCATCATCAATACGGAGGACTATGCTGTACCACTAAAAACACTGACCCTAAAGCCGAATCCGGCCAGCCATTACGTTACGATCACCTCTGAAGAGGAAATATATGGAGAAGTCGATATCAACGTGATCACTTCCGATGGTAAAAATGTACTAAAGAATAAAGTGTCCTCATTCGAAAATGAATATATCCTGGATATTTCAAAATTGATTCCCGGTCTTTATACATTAGAATTGTGGACGGAATCTCAAAAATATACAGGAAGACTAGTCGTACAATAAGGGGAACTGATCATACGCGTGACCCTAAACTGAAAAATTAGTTTTAATCTTCTCTGCTTCCATCATCCGCCATGCGGACAAGTTTTGGCGTAAACTTAGCCAACACATCCACTAAATCGGTTTGGGCTGCCATGACCATATCAATATTCTTATAGGCCATGGGTGCTTCATCGAGTCCGGCTCCAATCAGTGTGACTCCATGATCCTTCAACATCTTTCGCATATCCTCATGCTTTATATTTTTTATGGCCTGCGTCCGACTCATCTGACGCCCTGCCCCATGCGATGCGGAATGAATTGACAAAGGATCCCCCTTGCCCCGAACTAAAAATCCCGGTGCCGTCATCGAACCAGGGATAATACCCATGACCCCTTTAGAGGCAGGCGTAGCACCCTTTCGATGGACCATCACATCCTGTCCATTTAGTTTTTCCTTCCAGGCAAAATTGTGATGATTCTCAACTTTCGCTAATACTTGTCCACCAATGGCTTTTGTTAAACGCTCATGAATCACTTCGTGGCACGCTGAAGCATAATCACCTGCAAGGTTCATAGCCAACCAATATTCCTGTCCTTCTGCGCTATCCATATCCAGGTAAGCCAGGTTAGCCGCTTCCTTCGGCAGTATGCATTTCTCCTTTGCGAGCTTTGTATAGTAACCGGCAACAGTGGCACCAAATCCGCGCGAACCTGAGTGTGTTAGCAATGCGAGATATTTCCCGGGCGGCATATTCAATTCAGGATCACCTGTGGCAAATTCTATTATGCCAAATTCAACAAAATGATTTCCTCCACCTGAAGTACCCAATTGGGCAGCAGCTTTTTCATGCAGCCCTTTGATAAACTTCGTGGCATTGAATTCAGGTTTGTCCAATACGCTGTGTTCCGCTTTTAACTTATGTTGCCAGCTTGCTCCTGCACCGAATTTAGTCCAGGCGATCAGTTCCCGCTTATACATAGCCTGATGTTCCAGAAAATGCCGGTCTGAAATATCATAGACGGACAATGCCATCCGACAACCAATATCGACACCGACACCGTAGGGTATTATAGCATTGTTGGTAGCAAGTACACCGCCGATAGGCAAGCCATATCCCTGGTGGGCATCCGGCATCAATGCACCCGCTATCGTGACAGGTAATTTCATCGCGACATCCATTTGCTGCATAGCACCTGGTTCGATGTACTCAGCCCCATAGACTGTATAACGATCACTGGTCTCCTTCAAGGATATCTGTGTCTCTTCTGCCGGCATGGATTTGTCCAACAATGCCTGGGCTATCGGCGCCATGATCACATCATCCAGGAAACTCTCCGGGTATTGAAGTAATTTCTTCATGATCGCCCTGACGTCATGGGTTGGCCGCGCAGCTAAATGCTGTTCGATCACCTTGACGGCCAACCCAATCGCTTTGCCTTCGGGGTATCCGATTTTGATCAGATCCGATCCTTTGATTTTTTTCATATTCATTTTCTCTTTAGACAGATCATTTCCGACCTGATAATTTCAAAATTAAAAGAATAAAAACAGGTATTAAGCTGCAAGCGTATGTTTATTGCTCTACCCACTGAGCTATTCTATTTGCATAGAAGCTGGAATTGAACCAGCGACCTATAAATTAGACGAAGTAACGCTTACATACGACACTGTTTTTATAAAAGAGCAACTCTCCATAAGAGCCTTTGGGGACTCGAACCCCGACCTTTCGGTTCATACCAAGCGAAGTATCTCTTATGTACGGCATCCTTTTTCAATGATACCAGAAGCAAAATGCGAATCAGGCCGGGGACACGCAGTGAGGATTTGCACCTCTTCCCTGTTTGCACAGAGACCCTCCCCCGAAGTTGGAGCGAAGTATCCCGATTCAACGGCATTCTGATATTTATCTACAGATCATAAGGTTCCCCTCCCTGCGAACAAAGAGGGGAATGCCTATGACAATTCAATTGCTTTGATCTTTCCCACAACACTTTCACCACCTTCGATGGCATACAATACATCGAACACTTTGTCTGACCACCCTGCAATCAGGAAAACATCATTGCGCACCATGCGCAAAGGAGTCTGTCCTAAACCCGCAAGGTCAAACAAATAAAGAACAGCTTCCGGAGCAAATGCCTTGTATGCCAGCCAGGAATGTTCAATCGTAGACATCGTTCCCTCCGAATTCCACATCTGGCAGTCGGTAAAAATCAGGATCTTGTCCATTTTCACTTTTCGATTCCGCAGGTCATCGATCACTTTATAGCCATTGGTCGCATATCCCACTTCTCCTTCACGTCGATAAAACTCGTACGCGTTGGACAGCACATTTCCAGATGGCATATTGATAATCTTCCATCGATCACCAAACATACCCGTGACAACACGTTTACACTTAGATTGCATCAGCATACCTAATACAAGTCCGATATCATATAACAATACCTTGCTCTTTGGCGATACCGGTTTTTGCATTGATCCGGACACATCACAAGCGATCAACACCCGGGTATCCTCATCAAACCCCTTCAGATTCCGGACACTACTGATGACAGCCGCTTCAAGGGTAGACAACACCTGGCTCACGAAATCAGATTTCAACTCCTTGATTTCACGATATGCAGACAAATACCGGAATGGCAATTGCCTGGACTTGACCACTGCACTCTCGTCAGATAAATAGTTGCATACTTTTTTCATGTGTCCTGCTGAAACGTTAGCCTCCATGATATTCCGGAGATTACGCATCAGGGCCATATACCCGACTTTTCCGCTGTCAATCAATTCCTCCCACTTAGCAGTCACTGCTTCCAACCGTTTATCAGCGGATTCAAATTTCATCTGCCCAAGGGCAGACAACTCAGATTCCCAGGTATAAGCTACCGGCAAGGTATCAGTCGCAATTTTTGCAAACAGTTCCTGCTGGGCCTCATTACGGGCTTTCGGGTGAATAAGAAACAACGCATCACGCAATTTGATCTCTGCATCCCGGTTGTATTTCGCAAACTGGTATTCATCAAACTTGTTGAAAGCGGAGGCCAGGCCTTTCTGAACCTGCTTCGATAATTTATTCAACTTCTTACGTCCGGTCCGGGCATTGGCCAGTTGATAATAGGCCAGTAATTCCGTAATTTCATCCGCACGCTGTACCACCCCACTTACCGCTTTGGCCACCAGGTTTGTTCCTGAATTGATTTTAGCCAATTCGATAGCAAGCACCAGCGGAATACTTCGCAGATGCATTTGCTGGCGGGTATACACGGCCAACCGGGCTACAAATGCCGGGTCATTCTGAATCATCAATTGACGGATTCGATCGAGTCGGTTGTCCTTCTTTTCATAAAACGAATCATTCAACCCGGTAGTGACAACAGCCGCATAGAGCTCCATCTCCGGCGTCATGGCATACGCCTTCGCACCTTCGTAGTTCGTTACCACGTTTGCTTTTCTTCGTAGGATATTGAATTTCATCTTATGAATATTTAAATGGTGAATAGTAATTCCCTATGACCACATATACTCGTTACCAATAGGATAATGCAAAGGTTAAATCCCACTACGCAATCAAATTGCGCAATTGCATTGGAGTTCAAAATATTTTGCAATCAAGTCCTCCATCCCCTTTAAAACAGGGCCTCAGGGAAAAAAAATAATTTCAGGCAAAATCTACCTGCGCAAGTACATTGCGCAGCAAGTAAAATATCTTAGATTTGAGTTTATCCATTCATCATCATACTACTGCCGAATGTCGATCAATAAACTGGCCCTCATCCGATACAAGACCATCGATCAATGCCTGCAAAACCGCTATCGCAAATGGACCCTGGATGACTTGATTGAAGCTTGTTCGGAAGCGCTCTATGAATATGAAGGCATCAAGACCGGCATCAGCAAACGGTCCATTCAGCTGGACATCCAGAACATGCGAAGTTCCAAGCTCGGATACAATGCTCCGATTGTCGTGACCGATAAGAAATACTATGCCTATGAAAACAAAACGTACAGTATCACCAATATCCCGCTGACGCACCAGGATATGGCGACGTTAAATGAGGTGGTGGGTGTGTTGCGTCAGTTTAAGGGCTTCGGCTATTTCCAGGAACTGAATGCCATGGTCACGCGGCTGGAAGATAAACTGTACAAACAAGCACACCGGGGCAAATCCTATATCGATTTTGAGAAAAATGATTTACTAAAGGGACTGGAACATATCGATGGGCTGCATAAGTCCATTCTCCACCGCCAGAGTCTTGCCATCGAATACCATTCATTTAAGGCCCGCGTCTCACAATCCCTCATTTTTTATCCATACCTGCTCAAGGAATACAGGAACCGATGGTTTGTCCTTGGATGTAACAAACGTGGTGCCGCCATGATGATCCTGGCACTGGACAGGATTGTTTCCTTTGAGGTTTTGCCTGGCGAAAAATATCTGGCACCTTCCATTGAAGTCAATAGCTTCTTTGATGATACTATTGGCGTATCCAAAATGGTGAACCAGAAAAGTCAGTTGATTGTATTGAAAATTTCCAGGGCCCATGCACCATATATACTCACTAAGCCCATGCATCCCACGCAGTCCATCCTTAAAGAAGAAGCCGACGGCATAATTTTTTCCATCCAGGTCATCTGGAATTTTGAACTCGAACGTGAGATCCTGGGATTTGGTGAGGAGATAAAAGTCTTAAGTCCAAAACGCCTGAGTGGCAAAATAATAGCCCGGCACAAAAAGGCCATGGAACTCTATAAAACCACTGATTTAAATCCGTTGTGATTCCATTAATCTAATCTAAATACGATCTGCAATGTCCTTACCCGAAATCAGTTCTCTCGTCACCATCCTCGCATTGATCCTCGCAGGTGTATGGACCCTCTATCGCTTCGGCATAGCCCGTGAACAATATCCCAAATTACAATTTGATCTCAAGGTCAAGTCACTGGGCGAGTCCAGAGACAAGAAAATCGTCGAACTCATTGCCGTCATCACCAACAAAGGGCTAGCGCGGCAATACATCAAAGGCTTCCGCTTCAACATTCTCACCTTCGATGACCATACGCCTTTTGATATGACGGATGTACGCATTGAAAAAAGATTAAAATTCAACAAGCTCAATAAAGGGGCCACCGAAGAATCTAAAGGTGAACTCAGCTGGATCGACTCCCACTACCCTGTCTTTGTGGATGGTGGCATCAGCCGGGAATTCAGGTACGTGACCGCCCTTGACAAGGAGGTCAGGTTCGTCATGATCTATTCCAAATTTGATCACGAAGACAAGAAATGGTTTTCCAAAGACAACGCGGAGCATTACAGGATATCGAAGACGTTTGCGGTTTGAGCTCGTTGCACGAGGAGCCTCCTTTACTTTTTTTGTCGAAAAAAAGTAACAAAAAAACTCGTGACGAAAAAAACTCGCTTAAGCATTGAACCCATTGCCTTGCTTTCTGGTTTGCTGTCCCGCCTGTTACGTTTCCACCCAAACCTCTTTTCGGCTTTATGGCCAAAAAGAGGCCGTCCGGTCTGCTCAGACAGTTTTTCGTCACATGATTGAACCCAATTCGAAGTGATTTTTCATGGATAGAATAGCTGATAATCATTTTACAGGTACCCCCTTTTAGGGGGCAAATGGGGGCGGGGACAGAATCGGTTACAAAGCACGCCAGGGTCAAAAACTTTCCCGCATTAATGTACTTTCACTCCCTGCAAACCACCACCTTGATGAAACCAAAATATTTTGTACTCTTCGGTTTGATTACG
>DATHZY010000084.1:0-3200 GCA_035458325.1 Saprospiraceae bacterium
TTCTTCCTGCACTGTGAAGGCTGCATAAAAATCATAAGGAAGTGACTTACCCTTCAATGCCTTTAATACTTCGATCAGGATATACACTGACACCCTGTTATCGAGCGATTTGCCATTGATACACTCGCCCATCATGATGAGATCGCGCTCGCGTGTGATCGGATCACCGATATCGACGAGCTCTTTCACTTGCGCCGCCGAACGACCCGTGTCAATGAAATAATCTCTTAGCTGTGGATTCTTGTTTTTTTCTTCCGGCGTCATCAGGTGGACCGGTTTGCTGCCCATCACGCCCATGATGTCTTCACGGCCATGTACGATGACCCGTTGCGCGGACAAAGTCTTTGGATCAAACCCTCCGAGTGGGTGGAAGCGAATAAATCCTTCGTCGTCAATGTGCGTGACCATAAAACTGATCTCGTCCATGTGTGCAGCGACCATCACTTTCTTCGGTTCACGGCCTTTGACGACACCGATGAGGGAACCCATGGTATCTATGAACATCTCATCGACCAGGCCTGCAATCTCTGACTTGATGAGATCCCTGATCTGGGTTTCGAAACCGGGAGCCCCGGGAGTTTCGGAAATCTTCTTGAGTAGAGGAAAGTCAATCATGGAGCAAAGCTAAGCTTTCGGCTATCATTTTAGGCTATCAGCTGTCAGCTATCAGCTATCAGAAAATAATAAAAACTCTTAGCCTGTTACCTATCAGCTACCAGCTTCCAGTTTCCAGAGTATCTAACTATACTGCACTTAACAACCCATCAACCCATCAACTTATCAACCCCTTCTCACTTCGTGGTGCCCATCAATCTCCTGACCAATGGCGCAAGTAGCAATAATGCCGCACCGGCGATGACGGCGTAAATAGCCAGTGTCTTATACCCCGCTGTGAAAGCCATTAACTTTTCCATTGCACTGGCATCGGTACCAGGCACACTCATGCCATGCCCCAGTAGGCCTGCGACATATTGACCATATCCGCTGGCGAGGAACCACATACCCATCATCAGACCTTGCATACGGTTAGGAGACAACTTAGTCATCAGGGACAGACCGATAGGGGACACACAGAGTTCGGCAAAGGTGACTACGAAATAGGCAAGGGTAAAAATCTCGAGGGATGTCATACCATCCGGTGTAGCGAAACCGACAGTAGAATAAAAAACATAAAAGCCTAATCCCAGAAGCAAAAATCCGAGGCCAAATTTGAGGACCGAATTAGGTTCCATCTTTCGGTTACTCAGCCAAACCCAGACCAATCCCAGCAGCGGGGCAAAAATGATGACGAAAAGGGAATTGGATGAGTTGTTGACAATATTGGGATCTATAGGGATCCCCGCAAAATCGTGTTTGATATTGTTGAGCGCAAAAAGGCTAAGCGATCCGCCGCTCTGCTCGAAGAAAGCCCAGAAGAGAATTGAAAACAAAATAAAGATCAATGCCGCGATGAGTTTCTTATTTTCCTGCCAGGTGTGATGGGTCATCTCATAAAACACATACAACAAGGTCAGGGGCCCTGCGATCAGCATAAACATGTCCGTGTAATGTGTGTTTTTGATGAGGATCAGGATCAGCGGTATGATGGCCAGTGAGCCCACGTAGGTGGCGATCTCATACGTCAGTTTTTTTCGACGCGTAAAGGAAGGGTCTAGTGGAGACAAACCAATTGGTCCAAAGGACTTCTGTGTAAAAAACAGCGTGGTAATACTGATGAGCATCACGATACCCACCAGGGCAAAGGCCAGTCCCCAGGAGTAATATTTTCCAACCCAGATCATGAGGATTCCACCCAGTAGTGCTCCCAGGTTGATACCCGCATAAAAGAGGCTAAAGCCCGCATCGCGTCTCGAATCACCTTCTTTATAGAGGTAGCCGACCATGGTCGAAATATTAGGCTTGAAAAACCCGGTGCCGATGATGGTAAAGCACGTGCCGATATAGAACATATCTACGGGTGCAAAGGCAATGGAAAATCCGCCGATGGCCATTAATGCACCGCCCCAGAAAAGTGATTTCCGGAAGCCCAGGATTTTATCCGCAAAGAAACCCCCAACGAAAGTGAAAATATAGATGAAAGCCTGGATTGCACCATACTGCAGGTTGACCGCACCATCCTCCATCAACAGTTTTTCAACCATAAAGACGGCCAGCATGCCCCGCATACCATAGAAGCAGAAGCGCTCCCACATCTCTATGGAAAACAAATACCAAAGCTGTCGCGGGTACTTGCCCGAAAAATTCTGAATGCTTTCGAGGGTAATTTCCTGGTTCGATTGATTTTGACTCATATAGTTTGGCTGGTTAACGGACCATTATTGAATTCGATTGGTCAAGGTAGTTTTTTTCCGGAAGATACCAGAATGTGAGAGAGTGAGAGAATGAGAGGCACTTTTAATCCTTAACCAAAAAAAGATGCCAGATACAGACTCTATCAAGTCTGGCATCTGGCATCTTATATCTGGCATCCCTAATAGATGCGTCTGACAGCTGATGGCTGAAAGCTGACAGCTTATTTCACTTCCCCCATCAAACGCTTCATCCAAGGCACCAGCAGGAACATCACGAGCGATGCTGCAAGGCTGAAGATGAAAATCGCGAGGAAAATATTCTTCAACGGAAAGGATTCAAACATACCACCTACGCGGCCGCCGATAAAGTTACCGGTAGCAGCTCCGAGGAACCAGATACCCATCATCTGTCCGACAATACGGGCAGGGGCCAGTTTGGTCATGGCACTCAAGCCCACCGGAGAAAGGAATAATTCGCCGACAGTGTGAATGAAATATAACATCAGCAGCCAGTGAATACCTACCCTGTCGCCAGTCTTTTCAATCAGAATCGCTGCCGGGACAAGAATCAAGAAACCTACCCCAACCAGGAGCAACCCGATGGCGAATTTCATCGGAGTGGATGGTTCCATCTTCATTTTATTGAGCTTGAGCCATAGCCATGCAAAGACACCGGAAAGGACGATAATAAACAAGGCATTGATACTCTGCCACCAGGTGGATGGGAATTCCATGCCGAGGAATGAGTTATGTGTATTCCTGTCCGCAAAAAGGGTCAGTGTGGATCCGGCTTGTTCGAAGGCGGACCAGAACAATGCTGCAGCGAGATAAAAGATGATAATCGCTACGATTCGCTTTTTCTCAGCGGCATCAAAACCACCTTTGGTAAATAGAAATCCAAAATAGACG
>DATHZY010000085.1:0-4010 GCA_035458325.1 Saprospiraceae bacterium
TACTGGCCATTGTTAAACAAAGTCACCGTTTCGTTAGAGAAAGCAGAGAAGGTTGTAAATCCACCGAGTACGCCGGTAGCCAGAAACAATCGCCATTCTTTGGGGAAGGCCCAGCGCTCAGCATAGCCATATAATAGTCCGATACAAAAACATCCGATGATATTGACAAGGAAAGTACCCCAGGGAAATCCATGCGGATGTTTGTGGATGAAAGGAAATGATACCAGGTACCTCAGCGCTCCGCCGATGAAGCTGCCCATGCCGATGAGGAGGAGGACTTTTAAACTCATACTCAAAAGTAAGAAGTTTATACTACTGCAGTCACGAGTCCAAATTGTGATTTAGCAATACAAGCCTATTATCGCAAATCCAATTCCTGGAAGTGGGCCAGCTTGCCTTCATAAAACAGCAACAGGTAATAGAATTCCTTTTCCATTTGCGATGTGTCCGCTTCGAGATATTGGAGGCCTCCGGATTGTTCGCTGTTATAGAGTGTGATTAGATTATCCTGTATTTGTTTCGCTGCATACAATTGCACTTTTCCAGCTGCTTTCAGGCGGAATTTAATTTGAGCAATATTTTTTTGTGTTTTGATCTCATCAATGGAGCCATAGGGCAGCCCATCTGCCGGATCCCACATTCGTCTCAACGGGATAATGGAAGCATTCGGATTTGATCTGGTGATATCGCTATTGTCTTGCAATGAAGGTATACCACCCTGACCGCATGGACTGATAAAGCCAAGAAACTCACTGGCATCCACTACATTAAATCCTTCGGACAAGGTGATATAATTACCTGATTGAAAACTGACAAAGGTCCCAAGGCCTCCCTGGATAGAGGACGTAGAGGAGAGCGAAGTGGATGCTTCATAGTGTCTTATACCTTCAATATTGCCGGTAACAATGACGGAGGCATCGCAAGTAGCAGCAAGATCACTTTGCCATACGCCTCGCCCATAGGTGGCTGCCCGTATCCTTTTGGTGACGCCATTGTCAAAAATGACAAGACCTGTCACAGGCACATTGGGTAAAGCATTAGACCATGGCATCCAGTTGTTCATGGTGGCTGACCGGTAGAAGACACCGATATCTGTACCTGCATACACACCATTGTCATTGTCAACAGCCAGGCAGTTGACAGGCACATTGGGAAGATTGGCAGAAATATTCGTCCAGCTATCACCTGTGTTTGTTGACTTCATCACTTTATATCCCGCTATGAATCCACCAAAGCAGGCGTAGACGGTGGAGGAGTTATTAGGGTACACAGCCACGTCATTGATTCTATTCCAGTTTGATGGATCAGGAAATCCGGTGTTTTCAGACTTTAGTGTCCAGGTTTCACCAATATCACCAGAGAAATAAACACCGCCGTTTCCTTCCAGGAACGAAACATCACCGGAAGAATAGAACCTGTTACTATTGCTCGGACAAGAAGCCATTGACCAGGAACCTGATCCGCCTTTGTTGGACCAGTTTTCTCCACTATCATCTGTTTTATAGATGTCATAACTTCCGAAGAAGGTTATACTCGAATCACTATTGTGTGTGGCTAATGTCTTAAACCAATAATAATTTTCTTCCGGATAGGAGAAAAAGGAATATTGCCCATTGCTTGAATATTTTGAAACACCATAATTAATGGTGGCATAAGCCGGCTCTCCATTGACCGGATTGAAGATTACATCATTTCCATCACAGCAATCAATGTGATGAAAAGCAGAAGTATTACTCTGCCTGTATTTAACGCCGTTGTCCTGGAGTCCTCCCATGAGTTTGTTTATATTTCCATCCCAACCGGCTAATTGATAAAACATACTGGTTTCAATATTAGCTGATAGGTTTTCCCAGGTACCACCATGGTTTTTGCTGACATAGACTCCGCCATCACTGGCCGCGTACAGAAAATTATTCAGTGGATTGTATCCAATAAAATGGATGTCCGGGTGTATGTATGGAAACATGCCATCTTCTCTGAAACTGGTCACATGGATCCATGACGTGCCGCCGTTCGTGGACTTCCATACGGTGCATCCACAAGCATATATTGTATTGGCGAAATCGGGATGACAGGTTAAAGCCAGATCATACCCACTTTGGTCAATCGTATCTATTCCATTGTCTGCACCCCCAAGTACATTAGGAGAATTGGATTGCCTTGTAAAGGATAGTCCGCTATCCAGTGATCGGTAAACTCCGCAGAATGTTCCTAATCCCGTTTTAGGACCAGCAAGAAGGTATACGGTATTTGGACTGGAAGGAGCCACAGCAATACTTATGCGACCGCCATTATTTGGGCCGCAGTCGGAGGGATCAAAATCATAAGTCGCATTACCGGTCCAGGTATCTCCGCTGTTGATGGAAAGTAAGAATTCTCCTTTTCTGGCCGCATAAACGCGCGTAGGATCTCCTGGCTTGAATTTGATATCATAGAATCTTCCGCCAAACTCATGGATCCAGGTGGCGCCTCCATCGGTAGTTCGATAGAGGCCATTACTGGTTCCGGCCATAAGCAGATCCGGATTAGCAGGACTTTGCACAAGGACATATCCCGCATAAGGTTCCTCGGAATTTGGGAATGTTCCTGTTTGATGCCAACTCACACCTCCGTCTGTTGATTTAAGAACACCTACGGAGGGTCTCGAATACCCCAGTGGATGATTGAATGAGTCACCATCTCCGGTAAGTAGGTACATGTGGCTAGGGTTATCATGCGAAATGATAAATCCGGAAATGCCGATGGAAGGAAGATGGTCAGTCAGGTTATGCCAGGTATGGCCTGTATCAGCCGTACTCCATAATCCACCAGCCGGTGTGCAAAGGTAGAAGACCTCCTCTTCAGTTGGATGGAACACAATGCGATCAACACGGCCCAAGCCATTGAAGTAGGCTTCTTCATTTTGGAGTGGTGAGGTGGACGGTCCTATAAAGTTCCAATATGAATTTATGTTTCTTTCTTCCGGCCCAGGATCCATCCTTTTCATTTCATCTGTAGCCTGCAACAGCATCTCTGGAATATGTACAAATTCATCGTTGGGACCTAACCGGCCGGACATGTACCTTTCCCATCTCTTCCAATGCAATAATTCAGATTCGAATTCATTTGGATCTTCGGGATGGTTGCGGTAGTGCTGATCCACCACTCCCATGATTTCTTTGAGGGTTTGCTTGCCTTGTAGTTGCGCTTCCAACGTGGATTGTGCGAAGAGGAAAGTATGAGGGGTGAGCATGATGGTCATCACGATGAATAGGCAGCAGCGTAGATTTTGGTTCATGAATTTGGATATACAAGGATGACAGGACACCTGCTTAATGGCTTTTAAATGTGGCTATATCGTTTTTCAGGACGACCAATTCTTCCTGGAGTTGTTTATTTGATTCATGCAGAGCAATGATATACAAGGTGAGTTCTTCGATTTTCTCCATCATTCTTTTTTGCATATCCCCGATGAGGATTCCCTCTGCTTCGATGACTGCTGCAGAAGGAATGTTGGGCAAATGTTTATGCTTTGCAATGGTCTTTTTCAATTCATCGAGTGGCATGAGCGGATATGCTTCAGCAAATACATAATCCGGCCAGTTATTTGAATTTTGAATCCTCACTTCTTCACCGATGATCTTGCCATCGACAGCCAGCATATAGCCTGTTGGTAGATTCGCTGCCAATTGTACACCAATACCCACTTTCCCCTGTTCAAGACCGCACATCAGGATATTGCCTGCATCCTGTTGAATCAGGAAGTCATTACCGGCACCATTGTTTCGTGCAAGAATCTCATTATCGTCTATGACAATGTTCCATGATGCTGTTGTACCAAATTGGGCGAAACCATTGGTTGTAAGTCCGGCATCCGCACCTCCAATGATATGAAGTTTAGAAGCAGGTGTAAGTGTGCCAATACCCAATTCTTCATCGACAATCATGTTTTTATCCGCGCGCAATTCTTCCGTGAAATGTCCGCGCCCTGAAAAGTAACCCGCATATCCGGCAAGGTTGGTGTTGCTGGC